>DAIMGK010000032.1:0-33806 GCA_036723985.1 Flexilinea sp. | reverse complement strand
AACCTTTATCCATTATCAAATAAAGTGGTGTTTTGACACCCAAACCAATACTGAGTCAGACGAACCTGACCCCAGTGAGTCAGACGAACTTGGCCCCTGTGAGTCAGACGAACCTGACCACTGTGACTCATCATTGTAAGGAACAGGAGTGTGTATGAGCAAAAAAGAGCTGCCGAAGACTTATGATTTCAAAGGCATCGAGACCAAAATGTACCAGTGGTGGTCGGATCAGGGGTATTTCAAGCCGATCAACGATCCGAATTCAGTCGATCATGATCCGGATCACAAACCTTATGTGATCTCCATCCCGCCACCGAACGTGACCGGTGAGCTGCACCTGGGGCACGCGATGTTCGTTTCCATGGAAGACCTGATGATCCGCTATCACCGGATGAAGGGCATCCCGACCCTGTGGGTCCCGGGTACCGATCACGCCGGGATCGCCACCCAGATGCTGGTGGAACGGTCCCTCGCGAATGAAGGCATCCGCCGGGAAGATCTCGGGCGGGAAAAGTTCCTCGAAAAGGTCTGGGAATGGAAGAATAAATATCACGACCGGATCGTGGCACAGATCAAGCGCCTGGGCGCTTCCTGCGACTGGGACCGGGAACGCTTCACCCTGGACGAAGGGCTTTCCAAAGCCGTCCGTGAAGCATTCGTCCGCCTTTATGAAGAAGGGCTGATGTACCGCGGTTCACGCATCGTCAACTGGTCCCCGAAACTGCAGACAGCGGTCTCCGACCTGGAAGTTGAATACAAGTCCGAACCGGGCTATCTCTATCACTTCAAATACATGCTTGCCGACGGCAGCGGCGACTACCTTCCGGTGGCAACGACCCGTCCCGAGACGATCCCCGGTGACTCCGCCGTCGCGGTCCACCCGGAAGACGACCGCTTCAAACAGTACATCGGCAAGACCGTCGTCGTCCCGATGATCGGCCGCGAGATCCCTGTGATCGCCGATGAGTATGTCGACCGTGAATTCGGTACCGGCGCGCTGAAGATCACCCCTGCCCATGACCCGCACGACTACGCCATCGGCAAGAGCCATAACCTGGCCGAGATCAACATCATGACGAAGGACGCCCACATGAACGAGCAGGCCGGAAAATACGCCGGCATGGACCGTTTCGAATGCCGCAAGGCGATCTGGGCGGACATGAAGGAAGCAGGCCTCGTCATCAAAGAAGAGCCCTATCAGATGAGCATCCCCCACTCCCAGCGCTCCGGCGAAGTCATCGAGCCGATGATCTCCATGCAGTGGTTCGTCAAGATGGAATCCCTGGCAAAGCCCGCCCTGGAAGCGGTCCGCTCCGGTGAGATCAAGATCATCCCGGACCACTTCACGAAGGTCTATTACAACTGGCTGGAAAACATCCAGGACTGGTGCATCAGCCGCCAGCTGTGGTGGGGCCACCGGATCCCCGTCTGGTACTGCCAGGACTGCGGCGAGATGATCGTTTCCCGCACGGACGTCCATGAATGCCCGAAATGCCACAGCCACAACCTGGAACAGGATCCGGATGTGCTGGACACCTGGTTCTCCTCCGGACTCTGGCCCTTCTCCACGCTGGGCTGGCCGGAAAAGACGCCGGATTACGAATACTTCTACCCGACCTCCATGCTGGAGACCGGCTACGATATCCTTTTCTTCTGGGTCGCCCGCATGATCATGGACGGTATCCACTTCACCGGCAAAGTCCCCTTCACCGAGATCTACCTGCACGGCCTGGTCCGGGACGAACACGGCGATAAGATGTCCAAGACCAAGGGCAACGTGGTGGATCCGCTGATCGTGATGGATGAGCTGGGCACCGATGCCCTGCGCTTCACACTGCTGGTGGGCTCCACGCCGGGCAATGACACCAACCTTTCCGTCAAGAAGGTGGAGGCCAACCGCAATTTCGCCAACAAGCTCTGGAACGCCGGACGCTTCGTCATCGGCGCCCTGGACAAGGCCCCCGCCGCGGCGGAAGGCGAAGTCCAGCCGACGAACGCGGACCGCTGGATCTGGTCCCGCATGCAGGATGTCATCCGCGACGTGGAACGGCTCTTCGGCAACCATCAGTACGGTGAGGCCGGACGGCAGATCTTTGATTTCTTCTGGGGCGATTATGCCGACTGGTATATTGAGATCGCCAAGATCCAGCTGGCGGAAGGCGGCAATACCGCTTTCAACACCGCCCGGCTGCTGATCCGCATCCTGGATACCTGCCTGCGCCTGCTGCACCCCTTCACCCCCTTCGTCACGGAAGCCCTCTGGGGCCATGTGAAGGAAGCCGCCATGGAAAAGGGTGAGGCTTTCGCCCCCGCCGGCGGCTGGGAAGACGCGCTGATCATCGCCAAATGGCCGGAAGCCGAAGATCTTAATGAAGCCGACGCGGTCATGCATATGGAAAAGACCCGCGAGCTGATCCGCACCATCCGCAACCTGCGCACCGAACGCAAGGTCGCCCCTGGCAAACGTGTGGAAGCCATCATTTCCGCCGGTGAGAACGCGGAAACCTTCCGGGATATGAAGCGCATCCTGACTGCCCTGGCGTATCTGGATGAGGAAAAGCTCCAGATCGTTGAGTCCGTCGCCGAAGCGCCCGCGGATATGGTCTCCACCGCCGTCTCCGGTGTGGAAGTCTATCTGAAGCTGCACGAGCAGATCGATACGGAAGCCGAAAAGGCCCGCCTGACCGCGGAATTGAATGAGATCCGCAATCAGGTCGACCGCCTCGAAAAGCTGCTGGCTTCGCCCTTCGCGCAGAAGGCTCCTGCCGCCGTGGTCGATAAGGAACGCGGCCGCCTGGCGCAGTTCAAGGAAACAGCTGCCAGTCTGGAAGCTCAGCTGGCGAATCTCTGAGTTCTTATTTGAGTTGATGAAGAAAAAACTGCCCCGGGTTGGGGCAGTTTTTTCTTTGGGACGAGGTTGGGGGAAATTAGTCATTAGTCAATAGTTAATAGTCAATAGTTGTTAGTTGGTGGTTGATGGTTGATGGTTGATGGTTGGTGGTTGGTGGAGGGGGGCGTGACGGACAGGGGGGCGGGGACGTAAAATGGGGAGGAGAGTTCGCGGTGCGATAAGCCTGCACTGTAAGGTGGGAGTTTCACTCGGCAGATGCAGTGCAGGAGCTTCGCCCCGAGGACGGGACACCGTGAACCGTCCCCGCTGCCCCATCCCTGCTGTCCCATCCCTGCTGTCGGATCCCCGCTGTCACGTCCCTTCTGTCCTATACGGGGATGGGAAAAGGGGCAATAAATGTTATAATGGAATCGGACTGAATAAAAAGATGAAGGATTACGGAGTATGGCAGTGAACATTTATCAGGACCTTTTGGATGGAACAAGCAAACTCGCCCTGGTCGGGCTGGGGTATGTCGGAATGCCCCTGGCAGTGGCATTCGCGAAAAAAATAAAGGTCATCGGGTTCGACCTGAACCGGGAAAAGATCGAACGCTACCGGGAAGGTTTTGACCCCACCGGAGAGATCGGCGATGAAGAGATCCGGAAAACATCCGTTGAATTCACATCCGATGATGCCCGGCTGCAGGAAGCCTCTTTTATCATCGTGGCTGTCCCCACCCCCATTAATTCCGACAAAACACCGGATCTTTCCCCCGTCGAAGGAGCCAGTCTTATCGTCGGGAAGAATCTGACAAAAAATTCCATCGTGGTCTACGAGTCTACAGTCTACCCCGGTGTGACAGAGGATATCTGCGTACCGATCCTGGAGCGGGAATCCGGCCTGAAATGCGGAGTCGACTTTAAGATCGGTTACTCTCCGGAGCGCATCAACCCCGGGGATAAGCAGCACAGGCTGGAAAATATCAAAAAGATCGTTTCCGGTATGGATGCCGAGACACTGGAAGAAGCGGCGAAAGTCTATGAACTGGTGATCACAGCCGGCGTTCACCGGGCGTCCTCCATCAAAGTGGCGGAAGCTGCCAAGGTGGTGGAAAACAGTCAGCGGGATATCAACATTGCCTTTATGAACGAGCTGGCGATGGTCTTTGACCGGATGAAGATCGACACACGGGAAGTCATCGAAGCCATGAACACCAAGTGGAACGCCCTGGGCTTTTATCCCGGCCTGGTGGGCGGGCACTGCATCGGGGTCGATCCCTATTATTTCGTTTACGAGGCGGAAAAACTGGGGTATCACAGCCAGATCATTCTGTCGGGGCGCAAGATCAATGACGACATGCCGAGCTATGTGGCGGATGTGATCATACGGGAGATGGCACTGGCAAACAAGAAGATCAAACAGGCCCGGGTGCTGATCCTCGGCGTCACCTTCAAAGAGAACTGTCCGGACACCCGCAATTCCAAGGTCAATGACATCATCCTCCGGCTCAACCAATTCGGGATCAAACCGCTGGTATCCGACCCGCGGGCGGACCCCGCTGACGCGAAACGGGAGTACGGCGTGGACCTGACAGACTGGACGCAGGCCAGGGATGTCGACTGCGTGGTCTTCGCGGTGGCACATAACGAATTCAAGTCGATCACCCGGGAACAGCTGGATGTTCTCTTCAAAAACGCGAAAGATGAACAAAAGGTCGTCATCGATATCAAGAGCATACTGAACCGGGATGACTATCCTTCCGATGAATACCGGTTCTGGAGACTGTAAAAGTTCCGGAAAGCTTTGTCCGGGACAGGACCATACCGGCTGAAGCGTATCGGTAAACGGCAAAACGGATGTCTTTTTCAAGCCTGGAGTTCCTTTTCTTTTTCTTCCCGATCGCGCTGGGGGTGTATTATCTGCTTCCCCGGGCCGCGGGCAATTACTGGCTGCTGGCGGCAAGCCTGTTTTTTTACGCCTGGGGAGAACCGCGCTTCTTTCTGCTTCTGCTGGCCTCGGTCATCGTGAATTACGGGTTCGGCATCCTGCTCGAAAAGAAGGCCGGACCGCGCAAAGCGCTTTTTATTCTCGCGCTGCTGCTGAACTTTTCCCTGTTATTCGCCGGCAAATACATGAATGCCGTCACCGCCTTGCCGCTGTGGGAGGGGAAGATCCCGCGGACTTCTTTCATTATGCCGCTGGCAGTCTCCTTTTATACCTTCCAGTCGGTCAGTTACCTCATCGACATTTACAGGGGGATGCCGGCAGAAAAGAATCCCTGCTCCTACGCGCTGTTTATCAGCTTTTTCCCGCAGCTGATCCAGGGCCCGATCCTGCGTTACGGTGATTTTCAGCCGCAGCTTCGGGAGCGGAAGGCCACCGCCGAAGACTTCGCGGACGGCATTCTGCGCTTCCTGACAGGACTCAACAAAAAGATCCTGCTGGCGGACGTTCTTTCCGAAATAAGCAATGCCGCTTTCGGCAGGACGCAGCTCAGTGTCGGGATGGCATGGCTGGGAATGCTGGCCTTTTCGCTGCAGCTTTATTTTGATTTTTCCGGGTATTCGGATATGGCTGTCGGCCTCGGGAAAATGTTCGGCTTTCATTTCCGGGAGAATTTTGACCATCCCTACGCCTCCGCCAGCATTACGGACTTCTGGCGCCGCTGGCATATCAGCCTGGGGACCTGGTTCCGGGATTACCTGTACTTCCCCCTGGGCGGCTCCCGGGTGAAATCAAAAGCCCGGATGGCGCTGAACCTGCTGATCGTCTGGCTTGCCACCGGGATCTGGCACGGGCCGAACCTGACGTTCATCCTCTGGGGCCTGCTGCACGGGCTGCTGATCGTTTTCGAAAAGCTGAGCGGCCTTCCGCGGCGCCTGGAAAACAAACCCTTTGCCCGGGCTGTTTACCGCTGTCTGGTGCTGCTGGCGGTTTGCTATGCCTGGATGATCTTCCGCTCCGCGGACCTTTCGCAGGTTTATCTGTATACGAAATGGCTGCTGAAACACGGCGGCAGTGAATGGACGGACAGCCTGTTCCGCTTCCGGTTCCGGGAATATATCGTTACATTCGTCATCGCCCTGTTCGCGTCGCTGCCGTTCTGCCGGTATATCCGGGAGCGGGCCGCGGCCCGCGGGGAACGGACGGCTGCCGCGGTAAGGCTTTCGTGGTATCTGCTGCAGCTGCTTCTGGCAGTGCTCAGTGTCTCTTCACTGGTCATGAGTACACATGACCCGTTTCTGTATGTGAATTTTTAGCGCCGCGGTATTTATGAACAGGGGATAATTGGAAATGGTTCGGGAAACATCTTCACAAAATGAAGGCAGGAACGGAAAGGAGAATGCCGGAAAAATGAAAAAAACGGCTGTG
The DNA here is from genome assembly GCA_036723985.1 of Flexilinea sp. GTDB lineage: Bacteria > Chloroflexota > Anaerolineae > Anaerolineales > Anaerolineaceae > Flexilinea. The sequence goes on along the minus strand of DAIMGK010000032.1, from coordinate 27,601 downwards.
TTCCTTATCGGCAGCTTCCTGCTGTTCATTGTTCTGTTCTTCGCGGGCAATTTTCCCCTGATCCGAAAAGCCTTCCCGGATCAATTTCATTCCGTCAGTGATCTTCGCAGCCGGCTGACCGAGGCCTTCAAATCGGATGATTTTTTCCTCCGGGACGCGCTGATCACCCTCAACGGGGGATACGCGCGCCTCAGCGGGCGGCGTTTTTACAATAATGTCATCCTGCTGAAAAACGGGTACCTGACACAGCCCCTGTCTACCGGGCTGGACGCGGAAAGGACCGCGCGGATCTATGAGGATCTGGAAAACTTCGCGGCTTCACGCGGCGGGGATTTTCTTTATGTGCAGCTTCCCTATAAGCTGGATACTGACGGGGCGCTGCTTCCGGACGGACTGGAAGATTACGGCAGCTACGGGCCGACAGAGGGATTCGTTGAAGCGCTGCGGGAAAGGGGCACCGACGTCATCGACACGATACCGGACCTCTGCCGGGACCGGGAGGAGATCGGTGCGAATTACTACCGGACCGACCACCATTGGAAACCTTCCGCCGCGTACAAAGCTTTCCGCATGATCATGGCTCATTTGGATGCCCGGTATCCGGGGATCTTTCCGGATGAGCCGTATCTTCACGAAGAAAACTGGGAGTTCCATGAACTTCCCGGACAGTTTTTGGGGTCGCTGGGAAAACGGGTCGGGCCCCTTTACGACGGGTTGGACAGCCTGGAATGGATGACACCGCGTTTCGAGACGGAGCTGTCTTTTTACGTGCCGGAGGAGGACAGATTTTCATACGGCAGTTATGAAGATGCGTTCATCCGGCAGGAATACCTCGAAGCGGGCGGCAGCAGGATGCATACGAACCATTACGAGGTATATACCGGCGGAGACCATGCCATGACACAGAGCAGAAACCTCCATGCCCCCGCAGACATGAAGCTGCTGCTGATCGAAGACAGTTACATGCTTCCGCTCAAGACTTTCTTCGCGATGGCTTTCCGGGAAGTGGATGCCATCGATCCCCGGACCTATCGGGACTCCTCGGTGTATGAATATATCGACCGGACGCGCCCGGATCTGGTCATCACAGCCCTTACGCCGGGATCCTTCGAATACTGGAGCTACTTCCATTACAACGATCCCGGCGATATCTATGCCGGTGAGACGCGGGAACTTCTTTTCGAAGGCGATGTTCCGATCGGGACAGGAACGGAATACAGCCCCGTCAGCGCCGGTTTTGAGGACCGGAGCCTGTACGAGCTCAGTTTCACCAATGTCAGCGGTCTGCCTGAAGGCACGGACGCCGTTTCCGCTGTCCTGTACGACAGCGGGAATGAAACGGCCGTTTCGGAAATGGTGTTCGATGTCCGGTACTGCGGCGCCGCGGGAAATTGCCGGTGGTCTTTCGAAACGCCGGAAGGATGCGGCCCCGGAACGGAACTGCGCCTTTCCGCCGGGGAGCCCGGTTCCGCAGGCCCTTCCGGGCCCGTGTTCGAAGGCGTCAGGCTGTACCGGACGGATCCGGTCAATGCCCCGTAAGAGGGACAGATGTACCGTGTGATCCATGAATTGTTTCGGGATCTGCGGGACGGAAACAATTTCTTATGCCCTGAAATCGTTTTTTATTTTTCGTTATGGTAGAATGAGAATGATGAAATTTAAGTGTCTTGTACTGGATCATGATGATACGGCTGTCAGCAGCACGCCGAGTATTCACTATCCTGCTTTTGTAAAGATCCTGGAGATGATCCGTCCCGGGACTCATTATTCGCAGGAGGAATTCCTTACCCGGAGCTTTGATCCCGGGCTGGCAAAGTTCTACCGGGACGAGCTGGGTTTCACGGATGAGGAAATGAAGCTGGAATTTGAGATCTGGCATGGCTTTGTCGGCAGCGTCATCCCTTCATTTTTTCCGGGGATGCCGGAAGTGATCCGCCGCCAGAAGGCGGAGGGAGGCCTGGTATGCGTCGTTTCCCATTCCTTCCCGGTTTATATCCGCCGGGATTATGAGGCCGCGGGTCTTCCGGTCCCGGATCTGATCTACGGCTGGGATGACGACCGGGAGAAATGCAAACCCTCAACCTACCCAATGCGGGAGATCATGAGGATCACCGGCCTTTCCCCGCGGGATATCCTGATGGTCGATGACCTGAAACCGGGACTGGATATGGCTCACGGCTGCGGGGTGGATTTCGCTGCCTGCGGATGGGGATATGAGATCCCGTCCATCCGTGAACTGATGAAGAAAAACGCGGACTATTTCCTGAATACGGTTTCGGAGCTTTCGGAACTTTTGTTTCCGGAAAACAGTACCGGAACGGATGATCTGTCGGAAAAACAGGAATAACTGCTCCTTATTTGAGCGGAGAACATGAGAACGGGTTTGAGCACAAAATCACGGAAAACGATATGCCTGATCATGATGGCAGCCGCGCTCGCCGCGGGGCTGTACATCGTTCTCAGGCTGCTTCGGCCTTACAGTCATACGGTCCCGATCGTTGTCGGTGTTTATCAAAAGAGCCTTTTGATCATCCTGGGCATGATTTTCGCGTCTGCCGCGGCGTTTTACCGTGTTCCCTTTACCGGGCAGAGGATTGCCGGAACGCTCTGTATCGCCTTCTGCATCCTGTGGTTTACGGGAAGGATGCTGCTGGGTTTCCGTGAACCCGATGATCCGCTGAATTTTCTGATGGACCGGTGGATGCCTGTCCCGCTGGTGTTCCTGTGTATCGGCGCCGCGCTGTGGACGGGCACCCTTTTCCCGGATCCCGGCAGAAAAAATATCTTTTCGGAAAAACGGCAGCTGCTCCTGACACTGCTGCTGGTTTTTATCTGCCTGGAGCCGGTCCTGAACGGCGGGTTCAACTGGGATGACGCGTTTTTCTCCGTGGAAGCTCAGGCGATGCGGATCAGCGGGGAGTCTGTTTTCAAACGGGTATGGCAGGAGATCGTTGATTATATACGCATCGGCCGGATCAACCCATTCGCGACGTTCCATTTTCTTGTCTTTTACTTTATCCCGGATGCGGGAGTCTATAAACTGATACTCGTTTTCCTGACGCTGCTGAACTGTTTCCTGTTCTGCCGTTTTCTGAAACAGTGGGAAGGCGGATCCGGGACAGCGTCCGCCGCTTTACTGATCGTTCCGCTTTGCTTCCAGCTCAGGCTGTATCACGATCCGCTGAACAGTTACTACGGGCTGATGCAGGTGATGTTCTGCGAACTGATGCTTTCCCTGACCTGTTTTGTCCGCTGGCTGCGGAAGGAAAACAAGAGGGACCTGATCCTCTCGCTGGCCTTTTTTATGATGGGGCTGATGTCTTATGAAATGTTTTTCCCGCTGACAGCCCTCTTTTTGCTCCCGGCATTGGATCACGAAAAGAAGCTTCCGGCTGCCCTCCGGAAAATACTGCCTTTTCTCGGATCAGCGGTTTTGCTTTTCTGCCTCTCCATGCTGCTGCGGACGAATATCACGGAAGAGACAGCGTATAACGGGACGACTTTCAGCCTGGATCCCGGGGCGGTCCTGCGTACCCTGGGTATTCAGCTCAGGGCTGCCTTTCCCCTGAGTTACCGGACCGCCGGATACGACGCGGCTTTGTTCGGCAGCGTCATCCCCTGGCAGAAGATCTTTAACGCTTCGGTCACTTCATTCCTTCAGTCGATCCGCTGGCAGGATCTGCTGGCCTGCGCGGTGCTGATCCTGATCATATCCGGCGACCCCGGGACACGGTTCAAATTTTCCGTTTACGGGACGGTTTTTGCCCTGCTGCTGTGGTCGCTTCCCGGCCTGGTGATCTCACTGAGCTGGAAGTATCAGCAGGATCTTTATCCGGGTGTAGCGTATCTGCCGATCTATTTTTCGTATTTTGGCGCCGCGATGCTGCAGCAGCAGTGTCTGGCGTTCGCTGAAAAACGGGTCCCGAAACGTACCGTGCGCACACTGGCAGCCGGGATCGGCTGTGCGGTGCTGTTGATCACACTGCAGGACAACCGGCAGATCAGCCGGATGCTGAATGATTTTTTCCTTTACCCGCGAACAGCGGGAGAGGCTTCACTGCAGGCAGGAATTTTGGGCGGGGACGCGGAAACCTCCGACCTGGTCATCAGCGACGCGCCCTCTTCCCTTTGGGAACAGGGCTGGCAGGGAGAAGAAAAACCTTCTTCCTTTTATTCACTGAATGCCCGGAAACCTGTCAATGTGATGAGCGCTCATGATTTTGCCGTGACCCGTATTTTGCCGAATAAAAACGGTTGGCTGTTTACAAAGAACTCGGTCCTGGTCGATTACAGCGGGAACAAAAACGGCGGCTTCGCGAAGAAAGGACGGCTGAACGCGACATGGGTCAATTCCGAAGACGGGATCATTACCGCGTCACAGGTCACAAATGTGTTCTTCTTCGTGAGCGGGGAAAATATGTCCGGCAAGACGCTGGTCTATGACACCGTGGAAAATGTAAGCAAAAGGCTTCCCGTGGAGGAAGCCTGGCTGATCCGGGAAACGGATCGGGGAAGGCTGTATAAACTGGAGGAAGATCAGCCGGTCGTCTTTGAGTCGATCGGGCTTCTGAATTGATCCGAATAACAGGCTGCTGAGTTTGTATAACATGAAAGAATCTGCAGAAAAATATTTACCGTATCTTCTGATCCTGGCGGGAGGGCTGCGTATCCTGCGGGAACTGTTCCCGGGCAGGCTCGGATTTATGCCGATGCCGGGAGGCGCCCATTATGGATGGGTGTTCTGGATGCTGGGGATTGCCGGTTTTCTCTGGCTGATTCTGAAAATGTTTCCTGATACGAACGCTGAATATCGTGAAGATCCATCCGCTGAACACGGACCGGTGCGTTTTTTCCGTAATTACCGGATCGAAATGACGGTCCTGCTGCTGACCGCGGCTTCCCTGGCGATGCTGATCCGCAGCGGGTGGTTTTGGGACGACGCTGTCAATTCCACCGCTTATCTGGCGGAGAAAAAGGACAGCATTCCGCTGTTCCGGCATGTTCTGGACTTTATGGGCGAATATCTGAAGCTCGGGCGGATCAATGTTTTGTCTTTTTATTACTATTTCTTCTTCTATATCGAAAATGTATCGGTATACAAAGCATTGATCATTTTGCTGATCCTCGCGGATATGCTGATTTTCCGCAAAGTTCTGCCGGAGTTCGGTGTTTCGGTTTCCGGTGCCCGTCTGGGGATGCTGCTGCTCCCGCTGATGTTCCAGACCAGGGCTTACCAGGATCCCATCAGCGGTTTCTACGGTCTGATGCAGATCCTTACAGCGGAAATGCTCCTGTGCGCCTATTTCCTTTCACGCTGGCTTCGGACAGGAAAAAGACGGGACCGGATATTCAGCCTGCTGTTTTTCGCTGTCGGACTGCTGACATATGAAGTCTGCTTTCCGTTTCTGCTGATGATCTGCCTGCTGATATGGATCCGGCGCGGGAATTTTCTGCGGGCGGTAAAAGACAGCCTGCCCTATGTTGTCCTGGTCATCCTGATCGTAGCCCTGATATTCGTGATCCGCTCGACAAGCGTCAAACAGATCGAATATCCGGGCGTGGCTTTCAGTTTTGATTCCTGGCGCATCATGTGGGCCGCGACACGCCAGATAACGGCAGGGCTGCCGTTAAGTTATTATTCGGCGGGCTATCAGGCTTCCGTGATGGAAAAGGCGTATCCGGCTTCGGAATTCATGAACTATGATTTTGTTTCTTTTCTCAAATCGGTCCGGCTTTCGGATCTGATGATCCTGTTCGCGGTGATGACCGTGCTCACGCAGATCAGGAAGCGGCCGGGGGCCGATTCCCGAAGCGGGAAACCGGATCATCCGGGAAATCTTCCGGGATCGGACATTGCAGTTCTGGGACTGTCCTTTGCCGTCCTGCCGATCATAACGGTAGCGCTCAGCGAGCGGTACCAATGGCAGCTGATGCCGGGGCTGGGGTACCTGCCCGTCTATATGCAGTACTATGGGATCGTTATACTCCTGCTGTGGCTGACGCTGAGATGGAAGAACAGTACGGGATGCCGTGCCTTGTGCCTGAGCGCGTACGCACTGATCCTGCTGCTGAACCTGCAGAACAACCGGGCAGTCACAGAGATCATGAACAGGGCTTTTTATCACCCCAGAAATGCCGGAGAAGCAGCGCTTCACGGCGGGATCCTGGATTTCCTTCCGGAAGGTTCACTGCTGGTGGCGGATAATGACCGGACATATATCTGGGAGTCGGACTGGCTGAACCGGGGCTTGTATCAGGAATTTTATGGGAACAACAGCCGCAAACTGGATGCCGTCGCCGGGGACAATGGACTGCTTCAGGAGACGGTAAATAACGCGCTGGACAAAGGAACAGTTCCGGATGCGGATGGCTGGCTGGCGGTACAGCCTGAAAATCTCTGGCTGATCTCGTATTACGGCGGTGCGGAGCGCGGTTTTACCCGGCTGGGGAGGCTGCGTTCCGTATCGGTACATAAAGATACGCTTGATATCCGGGATGCGAAGACGGACCGGGTACTCTATTTTATCAGCGGTGCTTATCCTGAACAGGCTGCCGTACGTTATACCGGCGCGGACGGGGTCTTCAGGCAGAAAAGTATAAACGAGCAGCACCGGATCCGGAATACGGCAGACGGTATCCTTTATGAATTGCCTGAAGAGGACCTTCTGTGGTTTGATTCACTGTTCGCGGAAAATTAGGCAGCCGAAACCTGACAGTTAACCATACGGGATATACGTCATCAAAACAAATAACCTTGACAGTTTAAAAAATGCCCCGGAATATTATGCTTCGCAGCGGCGGGGAGAAGAATTGATTGTGACTGCCGGAGTTCTTTCCGCGCCTTGTGTTAAACAGCCGGGACCACGAACGCCGCAAGCTCCCGCGCTGCCCGCGGCATCCCTCTGATATTGTGTAAGAGCTGCCTATTTCGTTTTTGTCAAAATGTCAAAGATCTTATTATTTCCAGCAAACGTGCCGGAGGTTTCGGTCTGGTAAAAACCGCATAACTTTTGATGAGCGCTGCCGGAACGTGGATGCAGGATCGGATCGTACCGTCGGGAGCTGTACCCCAAGCCGGATTTGAACAGGTTTCGGGAACAAAAAAGAGGCTTGTTTCGTTACTGTTGATATAAGGACAAAAAATTGCGGTGATTTTTTAATGAGAAAAATGAAATGAATTTCCCATCTTGAAAAAAATATGGTAGTATTGTAGTAGTATTAAAGAAATTAATGCGGAATTTTGTGTTAAGGATTCATCAAAAATGTGCGTAAAACCATTGAGCCGGTTTGGAGACCCGGCTGAAACCTTCAAAAAGGAGATTTTTATGAAATTGAAAAGCAATGTAAAGCAATGGTTGGCCCTGCTTCTCTGTGCGGTGATGATCACCGGTGTCACGGTCCAGGGCGCAATGGCATCAGCAGCCACTGACAGATGCACCAATATCGTCAATGAAGGTATCGAATATCAGATCCCGGTCGGATTGGACGCAAATGCTGACGATTGGCGTCAGGTTCTGGACGTTGTCCTGGGTGACGGGACGAAAGGGGATATCATCGGCATGGAAGTGGAAGTTGCCAACCTTGATACCCGCTATCAGTGTACCCAGGTGATCCCCAGCTTATATGATCAGTATTCCTGCAACTCCATGCCTAAGAATTCAAAGATCAACGCGGTCTATGTGATGTACAGGCCCAGCGGAACCGTTACAGCAGATGAAGGCATCATTATTGAGATCCAAAATGCGGCTACCGGCGGCGTATTGCTGCGGGATTCAATCTGTGTGAGATTCCCTCCGATCCCTTGTTCGCGTAATTATCTGCTCAGGGATTTTGTTGCCGATACTGATGAAGGCCTCGTTATCAATACATCCGACTGTGATGACAACGGGATCCCCGGACCAAATGATCCTAGCCTGACAGAAGAACACCAGACATTAACGTTCTGGGAACAAAGCGAGCACTTTGCGATCGTTAACATCAGTCAGCTGGGTATATCCGATCAGATCGATCCGAACCGTTTGATGATCAGCGTAACGCCGAAAGAGACATATTCCTATACACTGACATTGTATTTCGCTTCCGTTGATGAATTGGTCAAGGGAGTACCGGATCCGAGCTGGGATGTTACAGCATTCCCGTATTGGGTCGAATATATCTATAGTGAAGCGGATCCCAATAACCCGGTCATAAATTATTCCTCCGACTGGGTTGGCGATCCGATCATCCAGTCTAAGCTGCCGCTGGTGCTGGTCGGCGGAACAATGACCGACATCAGTACGACCCGGATCACACCGGGGGGCGATCCGGATTATCCCACCAGGACCGAATTTGAGATTAAATTCTGGTATGAAAACAATACCGGCACCCTGGGATATGAAAATTCCCTCTTCCACTTCACCCGCAATATGACTGTTCAGTTCGCTCCTTATTGCACCGGCTCGGTCACAAGCGGTGTCCTGACAGGTATCGCGACTGCACTCTATGATCCATGTCAGTCAACGAGACAGCTTTTCACTGTAAATCTGCAATACGAAGATGGAACCGGAATCGTCGTCCCCGACAATATGGCCGGCTGTACGGCACTCCCCTACTGTAATGATTTGTATTCCGTTTATGTGGCAGACGCGGCAATTGAACCGGTCCCTGCGAAAAATACGAATTATTATTTCGCGACCCGGAAATGCGCGGATTCCGCCTGCAACTATTACACGACAACGACCGCTTATCTGTATTCTCTGACGATGGCGGACGGGGATAACCTGGCAATTACTTACAAGGGAAAGCATTATGCCTCCGGTTCCACAACAACTTTTGCGATGAAAGCCTATGAAAACACCGCGAGCAGCCACCCCTTTGCAGTCAAAGGCGCACGTATCATGGTAGAGGAACCGGGGACCTACGTAGTATACGGTTTTCTCGAGGAATCCGATATCAAAAACAATGATCTCAGCCATTATGCCGTGAAGTTCTATATCACAGTAAACAAGATGGATGATATCAAGACCTGCAGCACACTTGCGAATAACGGTTATTTTATCGGATACTGGAATGACTGTCTGTCTTATAAAGAGACCCAGCTGATCCCCTTCGAGCATATTCCCGGTACGCAGGAAGCCTGGATCGAAAACCGCTCCGCAAGAGGCGTTCACTTCCCTTACGTTGCCGCTTATTCCTATCTGCCCCAGAAACTTGAGGTCGTAAGCCTGAACTGCAGCTTTACACCGCTGGAAGGAGGAAGCAACCCCGGCGCCGGTTATTGTTTGCCGGATGACGTCTATGTTCCGGCCTATACCAAGGTGACGATCAACAGCGGTACTTTCTACATGCCGTCCATTCCGGAAGAGGATGAATACCGTGTGGCTTATATGCGGGAAGATACGATGAACATCTCTCATCTGATCTTTACGATCCCGGTCAAGCCCTGCGAGACCGTCAAGAAGATCCCGGATACGGGAATTTCTCTCCGCAGCCCGCTGAAAGTCAAAGAAAAGGTGGACGAGGCGACCAGTTACGTCTTTACCGGCAACTCTCTGCGGATCCCGGCGATCGGCCTCGGCATGGAAGTTCCGATCCCGATCGTGCACGTCTACTACGAAGAAGGGTCAACGGATCTCGGATGGGATCTGTCAACTCTCGGCAATTATGTCGGTGAACTGGAGGGCGGTTCCTATCTGCCGTATCCGGGGAACTCCGCGCTGACAGGACATTATTATTCAATGGGCGTGTTTAAGAATCTGGAATATCTGAACCTGGGTGATGAGATCATTGTCTTCGGAAATGACGGGATCAAGTATACTTATAAAGTAGCTCAAAAATTCCTGGTTCAGCCGGAAGATGTCTATGAGATGTTCCAGCAGATCGCTGAACGGTCCCTGACGCTTGTGACATGTGAGAATTACAACCTGGTCACTGACGAATATGAACGCAGACAGTTGATCCGGGCAACGATCGATACCATGGAACCCTATGAAAAAACATGGTAACAAAGTAAAAAGATAACTTTTCAAACGGGAAAGAGGGCTTTCGCCCTCTTTCTTTCATTATTCATTTCCCATTTCCCGTATCACTCAACGCTATGTGTTAGAATTAAAAGTATGGATAATGTGAAAATCATCCTTGCTTCAGCTTCACCAAGGCGGCAGCAGATGCTGTCATGGATCATTCCGGAATTCGAAAGTCAGCCCGCGGATATTGACGAGACCCCGAATTCCGGAGAATTGCCTGTGCCTTATACACAGCGTATGGCTCTCGGAAAAGCGCTTCACTGTGCGGATACATCGCCGGACAATTCTTTTGTGATCGGTTCGGATACGACAGTTTATATCAACCACCAAATTCTGGGGAAACCGAAAGATGAAGACGATGCGATCGAGATGCTGAAACTTCTTAACGGGAAAGAGCATCTGGTTTGTACGGCTGTTGTTCTGGCTCACAGGAAAGAAGGCAGGCTTCATCTGCTGCAGTCTGTGTGTGAGACGATCGTCCGATTTCGTGATATGAGCAGGGAGGATATCCTGGATTATGTTGCCAGCGGAGACCCGATGGGAAAAGCGGGCTCTTATGCCATTCAAAATCATGTGTTTCATCCGGTCGAATCCATCCGCGGCTGTTATGCGGGGGTAATGGGTCTGCCGTTATGCCACATGGGGATCCTTTTTCATCATTTCGGTTATGATACTTTTCCGCAGATCCGTTCCGCGTGCGCGGCGGGGACGAAGTATCCCTGCAGCCATATTCCCGCTGTAAATGTCAGCTATGTTGATGTTCCCGATTCATAAGGAGTTGTATAGATCCATGAAGAAAATCCTGTTGCTGATCGTTTTGTTCATTTGCCTGCTGCCATCCTGCAGTCTGCTCCAAAAAGAGCCGGACCCTTCGGAATTATATACGCCTACTCCGGTTCCCACGGATACACCCCTGCCTGATCCGAAAGTCATGGTCACGGAGGTCCCGGATCCGACAATTGCCGCTGATGCGTTTCTGAAAGCCTGGCAGGAGGAAAATTATGGGGAAATGTATCGCATGCTGTGCCGGGTGTCCCTGGATTCTGTCGATTATCAGAATTTCAACGCGCGGTATTATGATACGGCTGTAGCTATGACGCTGAAAGGTATCGAATATGAGATCACTTCATCTCTGACAGGGCCCAACAGCTCCCAGGTCGCATTTCATGTGGATTTTGATACAGTCCTTGCAGGTATGCTGAAACGGGATAACCTGATGGATCTCGTAATGGAAAACGGAGAATGGAAAATTCAATGGCATGACGGAATGATCATGCCGGAGCTTGAAGGCGGAAACCGTCTGGTAATGGACATCCAGGTCCCGACCCGCGGTACGATCTATGACCGAAACGGTGTCGCACTGGCTTATCAGACCAGAGCTTATGCGCTGGGCATCGTTCCCGCACAGGTGGAAGCCGGGTATTGGAGCAATGTTATCAATGAATTTGCCCGCCTGACAGGGAAAACTCCCCAGGTGATCACAGAAATGATGAACCGGGCAGATCCGTACCAATATCTGCCTATCGGCGAAGTAACGGCTGACAAGATGGAGGAGCGGTACAGTTACCTCTATAATTATCCGGGCGTAGTGGTCAGTGAATACAATGCCGGCCGGTATTATACCGAAGGCGGTATCGGTGTCCATATGATCGGATACGTACTGCCGATCAGCGCTGAGGAAGCGGATGATATGAAACGTCAGGGCTACCGTGTGGATGAACGTATCGGCAGCCTTGGGATCGAAGCCTGGGGACAGGAATATCTTGCCGGAAAGCGCGGAGCCTCGCTTTATGTGACGGATCCCGAAGGTAACACGATCGAACGGCTTTCGCAGACACAGGCTGAAGCCCCTTATTCGATCTATACGACCTTTGATGAAGCCTTTGAGTATGATCTTCAAAGGGCGATCGCCGGTTTTAATGCGGCTGTCGTGGTCCTGGAACGGGATACGGGACGAGTCCTCGGCATGGCCTCCGCACCGGGCTTTGACGCGAATCTGCTGGATTTCAATAACTATAACAGCTTCTTCAGCGGAAATCAGCTCTACAACAACGACCGACCGATGTATAACCGCGCGACACAGGGTCAGTATCCGCTGGGCTCTGTTTTCAAAATCGTCGGGATGGCCGCCGCGCTGGAAAACGGGATCTACAAGATCGATGACACTTATATGTGCGGGCATTACTGGGAAGAACTGGACGGCGTGACGCTGCATGACTGGACCCTCGATCATGAAGTCGCTCCTTCGGGTCTGCTGACGCTCAGTGAAGCACTGATGCGTTCCTGCAACCCATGGTTCTACAAGATCGGAAAAGAACTGTTCCAGCAGGTAGGGCCGGATGCCCTTTCGGGTATGGCCCGGGGGTTCGGGCTCGGATCTCTGACAGGGATCGGTGAGCTGGAAGAAGAACCGGGCAATGTAGATACACCGACAGATGTTTTCACCTCGGTTCAGCTGGGCATCGGGCAGAGTACGCTGCTGGTCACACCCCTGCAGGTAGCCCGTTTTGTCGCGGCTATCGGCAACGGCGGGACGCTCTACCGTCCGCAGGTAGTCGAGCAGATCGTGGACGCCACAGGCAATACGATCGCCGCGTTTGAGCCGGAAGCGCAGGGGAAACTGCCGGTTTCTCCCGAGCATATCGCGATGATCCAGGACGCAATGGAGACCGTTGTCCGCAATCCCCGCGGTACGGCATACAACACCTTTACACAGATCAAATATGAGATCCATGCCAAGACAGGGTCTGCTTCCACGAATGTGGGTCTGAATTCCAACGCCTGGTTCGCGGGATATACCAATGAAGGACGGGAAGACAAGCCGGATATCGCCATCGCCGTACTGGCGGAGTTCGCCGGTGAAGGGGCGGATATTTCCGCGCCGATCTTCCGCCGTGTGATCGAGCTCTATTTCGAAGGTTCCGCCAAGATGCTTTACGGATGGGAAACGGGCGTTTATATTACCCGCACGCCTTCACCGACGCCTACAAATACCCCGACACCGCGGCCCACCCGCGCCCCGTGGGAGATCACTCCTGAGGAGGAGGAAGACTGAGCGTATGGAAGGACGCGTCCTGAAATATCATTCGGGATTCTATCATGTTTTTCATGATGGCGAAAAAACCGTTTGCAAGGCCCGCGGAAAATTAAAGAGCACAAGGAAAAATACAGATATCATCGCGATCGGGGATCTGGTCGAGTTTGAGATCCTGCCGGATGGCAGCGGTATCATTGAAGAAGTCCTGCCCCGGACGAATGAATTGATCCGCATGACTTCCGGGGTAAAGATCGAATACCGCCAGGTGCTGATCAGCAATATGGATCAGGTTTTGCTGGTCTTTGCCTGTGCCCATCCCGAGCCCAGGCTGCGGATGCTGGACCGTTTTCTGGTGATCTGCGAGAAACAGAAAATCGAGCCGGTGATCGTTGTCAATAAGATCGACCTTTTGGGAGAAGCGCAGGCAAGGGAACTTTTCCGTGATTATGAACCGCTGGGATATCGGGTGATTTATGTCAGCGCGGATGATGGCCGAGGGATCGATGAGGTCCGGAAGCTCCTGCATAATAAAATATCCGGATTGGTCGGGCCCTCGGGTGTCGGGAAATCCAGCATCATCAACCGGATCGATCCGGCACTGGATCTGCGGACCAATGAAATTTCGGATTATAACGAAAAGGGCAGGCATACGACCGTTGTCCGGGAAATGTTTCCGCTGCAGGGCGGCGGGTTTGTGGCAGATCTGCCGGGTTTGAAAACACTTGCACTCTGGGATATTGAACCGGAAGAATTGGACGGTTATTTCCCTGAGCTGCGGGGACTGGTGAAAGACTGCTTCTACAGCGACTGCACTCATGATGAGACCGAAGTCGGCTGCGCGGTTCACAAAGCAGTGGAAGAAGGAAGCGTCAGTAAAAACAGATATGAGTCATATTTACGGATGAGATTCGGAGACGACGAAAGCTGAAAAAATGAAAAATTATGAATGAGAAATAAACAAATCTGAGCCGCTCAGCAGCGGGATGAGAAAAATTTTCTCATCCCACATTTCTCATTCTTCGTTACAAGAAAGGGGTTTATCCATGGAACCGGAACACAACACCAAGCCTTATGTTATTGGTATAGCCGGAGGAACCGGATCAGGGAAGACGACATTCTCCCGGGAATTGGTCGCGACTCTCATGACCAACAAGATCGTTTATCTTTCGCATGATTCCTATTACAGAGATCTCAGTGATCTCCCGTTCTCGGAACGGGTGAAGCAAAACTTTGACCATCCTGATTCTCTGGAAACAGATCTGATGATCAAACATCTTGAGATCCTGCGCAGCGGGCAAGCGGTGGACATCCCTATTTATAATTTTGTTGAGCATACCCGGTCCGGGGAAACCGAGCATATCGAGCCCCAGCCGGTGATTTTGATCGAAGGGATCCTGATCTTTGCGGTCAAGGAACTGCGTGACCTTATGGATATGAAGATCTTTGTGGATACAGACGCAGATATCCGTTTTATGCGCCGCCTTGTCCGGGACATGGAAGAGCGGGGACGATCCCTGAAATCGGTTTGTGATCAGTATATAAATGTTGTCCGCCCGATGCATGAGGCTTTTGTGGAACCTTCAAAACGGTACGCGGATATCATTGTTCCGCGGGGCGGCCGCAACAGGGCAGCTTTGGATATGGTTGCGGCGAAGATCGTTTCCCACATGGATTTTGTAAAAAGGGATCTTTCGAAGGGAACAGATCAGTAAGCAGATTCGGATCCCGTTCCGATCTGTATTCGGGAGACAGATCCCGGAATACCGGGATCCGATTTGTCTTTTTCCCTTCCGCAAAGAATATAAATCTCCGCGGGAAGATCCGCAGCGGTTTTCATCACATATTGATGACCGGTATTTGCGCTTGCGCAAGAATGAAAAATCGTAAAACAGGAATATTGATTAATCACTGATTTCGAAAAATTCATGCTATAATGAATTGGAATTATAAAAATGTGATTTCGATCGATCCGGGGAATGAAAAACTATCAGAATTATGAAATCAGGAATAAACAGATTATCCCAGCAATCGAATAAGGATAAATGGATAATTCCGCTGTTTTTTGCGGTATTATTCATTCTTGCTGTTATATCATCTGCTGAGGGAGCCGCAAGATGGCCGGCAGAGCCGAACCCTTCTCTGCTGTCTGTCAGCGGAAAATTAAAGGCGGACCTGAGCAACGCTAGTGAAGGTTATTTTCTTGCGAGCCTGACAAGCGCCAACCCTCATAAAATGAAGCTGCGTGTTACCAAAGGTGACGAGACGCTGACATATGATTTAAATGGCGAAGCAAAGTTTGAAGTGTTTCCGTTCCAGCTGGGAAGCGGGTTTTATGACATTTCCCTTTATGAGAATGTATCGGGGAAAAAATACGCGCAGGCCGGTAATGTCGCTCTGAACGTAAACCTGAACAGAGAAGACGTGGCCTTTTTATATCCCAACCAGTATGTCAATTACAATGAACTTTCCGCCGCGGTAGCCGATGCGGAAAAGCTGTGCGCGGGAAAAAGCGACAGGGAAATATTTGACATCCTGTGCGAATATATGAAAACCTCTTTTGTGTATGACTATATTCGCGCGGCAACGGTCCAGGCGGGCGCTTTGCCGGATATTGACGGAAGTTATAAAAAAAGGATGGGGATCTGTCAGGATCTCTCGGCAATATTCTGCTGTATGATGAGGTCACAGGGGCTGCCGGCAAGACTGATCATCGGTTATGCGGACAAACAGTACCATGCCTGGACAATTACGGAAATAGACGGAAGAGAGTATTTCTTTGACCCGACAGCGGCGCTGAACGCCATCAGTAAGGTCAAGGATTATTCCATGGAGCGTTTTTATTGAGACAAAACGGAAAAAATGATAAATAAAGGAAAGCGTATCGCGGAATGGGACTTTTACCCTGCGGTTCAGCTTTTTTACTTTTCCTTTTTCTTTGAAAGCGGAGGAACATACAGGTGAGCAATAATCAAACACAAAAGATTTCATCAGCCGAGCTGAGCACATTTTGCGGGCAGGTAGCCCTGATCCTGGAAGCAGGCCTGCCATTGTATGACGGTATGGAGACACTTGCCAATACCGATAATGAGAGCGAAAATGCCGGAATGTTTCAGGCAGCCAGCAAAGGTGTTACAGAAACAGGTTCTCTGTATGAAGCTTTGAAGGAAGATAAGCGCTGGCCGGATTATCTGGTAGAGATGGTGGGCGTCGGTGAACGCTCCGGGCAGCTGGAAACCATCATGCGCGGGCTGGAGAAATATTATGCCCGTGAAGACCGGATACAGGCATCTGTTACCAGCGCGGTGACATACCCGATCTTTTTGGGAGTCATGCTGGTCGTGATCGTTTTGATCCTCCTGTGGCGGGTACTGCCGGTGTTCCGCCGGGTGCTGGACAGCATGGGCGTCGGCCTGACCGAATCCGGGGCCCGTCTGATGCAGATCGGTACCGTTGTCGGCTGGGTCGTGATGGTGCTGGTGGCTTTGGCTGTGATCGTTGTCCTGGTTTGTATCATATTGATGCAGACCGGCCACCGGGAACAGATCCTTTCGTTTGTTCAAACTCATTTTCCGGCAATCGCCCGCCTCAACCGGAAACTGTCCGCTTCCCGTGTCGCGGGTGTACTTTCCATGATGCTCTCCGGCGGTTTCCCGATGGAAGAAGCGCTGGAAATGACGGAGAAGGTCCTCACGGATAAGACCGCCGCCGAGAAAGTCAAAGGCATCCGTACGCAAATGGATAATGGCAGTTCTCTTGCGGATGCGATCGCAGATGCTGATATTTTTGATGAACTGCACGAACGCATGATCAAAATGGGGTCGGCTACCGGGCGTGAAGATCAGGTTTTGGCGAAACTGTCCGAACTTTATGAGGAACAGGTCGAAGATGACATCACACGCCTTGTTGCGATCATTGAACCGACGCTGGTGGCGATGCTTTCCATTGTGATCGGTGCAGTATTGCTTTCCGTAATGCTGCCGATGGCGGGGATCCTGTCCAGCCTGTAATGATAAGGGGATAGACGGATGAACCGACGGGATATTATCAAACTGGCCGCGGTCCTATTGGTATTGGTATTAGCAGTGATGCTGGCCGGACGCATTGAACGTTCACAGGGATCGGAAGAGACCGAGATCGTACGGAAAGCGATCAAAGAAGCGGCGATCACCTGTTACGCAGTGGAAGGTGCATACCCGGATGATATCGATTATCTGCGGCAGTATTACCATCTCTCCTATGATGAGAATCGTTATCTGGTGACTTATAATGCTTTCGCATCCAACCACATCCCGGATATCTATGTGACAGAAAGAGGGGCAAAGTAAAATGAGCCATAACAGTCCCTCCCATTCAATCAGTGGTGTATTTGTATTCCTGCTGCTGGGGATCTTCGCGCTGTTTTCGACAGTTCTGGTACTGTTGGGAGCGAAATCCTACCGCAGTACGGTAGACCAGTCGGATGCCCATAACAACGCGCGCATCGCCTCTTCCTATATCCGGAGTATGCTCCGTTCCGATGATGAGGCGGGTGTCCTTCAGATCCAGGAAGTCGATGGCATTCCGATGATCGCGATGGTCAACGATTATGGGTTCGACAGTTATGTCACCCGTCTTTATGTGTATGAAGGAAGTCTGCGGGAATGGTTTGCCGGGTCGGATATTCCTTTTGAACCGCGCAGCGGGGAAACGGTATGTCCGGCGGATTCCATGAGTGCCGAAATTACAGACGGAATACTGACCGTTATTATCCGGTCAAATGATACGGAAAGCGTGATCCGATACGCACCGCGGGCTGTGATGCCATAAAAGGGAAGGGAATATGAGATCGGGAAGTCAAAGCAACGCGCTGCTGGTGGAACTGCTGATCGTGGTGATCTTTTTTATGATCGCTTCAACAGTTCTGCTGGAAGTTTTTACTGCCTCGCGTAACCAGACCCATCGCGCGGGAATCATTACCGCTTCTCTCGCGGAAGCCCAGAATGTGGCGGATCAGCTTTTTGCTGCGGAAAACGCGGAAGCTAAATTGGAAGAGCTTGGGTTTGTCCGCCAGGACGAAAACTGGCTGCTGAAAGGCGAATTTTACGATCTTGAGGCAAGTGTCCAAAATGAGACCGGAGAGACCGGCGTAATGCGCCGTCAGGAAGTCAGGGCTGTAACGGCAGGGGAAACATTATTCACGCTGCCGTGCTCCCGGTGGCAGGAGGCAGCGGAATGAATCGAAAAAGTTCGGTATCACTGGGACCGGGTGCTTCTTCACTGATCCTGATATTTGTGGAACTTGCCATGACCGTTTTAGGGATGCTGTCCCTGATGACGGCACGAAATGACCTGAAATTCAGCGAGCGGTCCGCGGAAGTGATCGAAGCCGTTTATCAGCTGAATGAGCAGGCGGAAGAACATCATATGCAGGTCGAGGAGCTCCTTGCCGTGCTCGCGGCGGGATCCGAAGATGAAGAAAGCTATCTCAGCAGTATCGAGGATGTACTTCCGGAGGATATGACATATTACGAAGGTGAGATCGCCTGGGAAGAATCTGATGAAAGCCGTCTGATCGACTGTGCTTTAGAGGTGCTGCCTTTGTCCGAAAAGACACGCACAAAATGGATCCGGCATAATCTGATGGGAAATACGGGGGATGAGGAATGGTTCTGAGTGAACTGCTGAAAAAAGCCGTGGAGATGGGCGGATCGGATCTGTTCATTCTTCCGGGCGCTCCTGTGACGGTAAAAGTGGACGCGCTCATGGTTCCGCTGACGGAAGGGCGCATGATGCCTGCGGACACGGAAGTGATCGTCAAAAACATGTACGAGCTGGCGCACCGGGATTTCAACCTTCTGCATAAAGACGGCGATGATGACTTTTCTTTCGCGATCATTGATGTAAGCCGGTTCCGATGCAACGCATATCTTCAGCGAGGCACGGTGGCTGCCATCTGCCGTATCGTTAACTTTGAACTGCCTGATCCGCAGGAACGGCATATTCCGCCGCAGGTGATGGATCTGGCGAATTTGCGGAGCGGCATGATCCTGGTTACCGGACCTGCCGGCAGCGGTAAAAGTACGACGCTGGCCTGTATCGTGGACCGCATCAACGCGACCCGCGAAGCGCATATCGTGACGATCGAAGACCCGATCGAATATCTGCATAAGCATAAGAAAAGCCTGGTCAGCCAGCGTGAAGTTCCGAATGACGCGGCGACTTTTGCCCGGGCTCTGCGTGCGTCTCTCCGACAGGCGCCGGATGTGATCCTGCTGGGGGAAATGCGTGACCTGGAGACGATCTCAACGGCTATCACTGCCGCAGAGACCGGCCATCTGCTGCTCTCGACACTGCATACCATCGGTGCGGCAAAGACCGTTGACCGTATTGTGGATACTTTCCCAGCCGAACAGCAGACACAGATCCGTGTCCAGCTTTCCATGGTGCTGCGGGCGGTGGTTTCGCAGCGTCTGATCCCGACAAAGGACGGAAAACGGGAAGTGGTTTTTGAGGTGATGACGGTGAATCCCGCCATCCAGAACCTGATCCGCGACGGACGTTCCCACCAGATCGACAACGCGATCTACGGCGGCTCGGACAAAGGGATGCTGTCCATGGACAGCGAACTGCAGCGCCTGGTACGTGCGGGAAAGATCACCCGGGAATCCGCCATCATGTACGCGGTCAACCCCGAAACGCTTGCAAAGAGAATATAAAAACCGGGAAAATGTTCCTGATCATAGAATACAAAAAAGCCGTGGAAAAACACGGCTTTTTGTATTCTATGATCGCTGAACCATGAAGATCAGCTCTTCTTTTCCGGCAGGACGACCCGCATATGGAGTTCTTCCAGCTGGCCGGGCATGGTCGGTGAAGGTGCGCCCGCCATGACATCGCGGCCGGCGGTATTCTTCGGGAAGGCAATGACTTCGCGGATGTTGGGTTCATCTGCCAGCAGCATGACCAGACGGTCAATGCCGGGAGCGATGCCGCCATGAGGCGGGGCGCCGTATTCGAAGGCGTCCATGATCTGATGGAAGCGTTCGCGGGCGACTTCCATGGGCATGCCGATGATGGAGAAGACTTTCTCCTGCAGGGCACGCTCGTGGATCCTCAGGGAACCGGAAGCCAGCTCATAGTTGTTCATGACCATGTCATACTGGTTGCCGCGTACCTTTCCGGGATCGGTGTCCAGCATTTCGAAATCTTCGTCAACGGGGCGGGTGAAGGGATGATGTGTGGCATCCCAGCGGTTCTCGTCCTCGTTCCACTCAAAGAGCGGGAAGTCGATGATCCAGCAGAAAGCGAGCTTATTATTGTCGCGCAGGCCGAGCCGGTCGCCCATCAGGACACGCAGACGGGCAAGGGAATCATAGACCACGGGGGTCTTATCCGCGACAAAGAGCAGCAGATCGTTATTTCCGGCGTCCATCATCTTCAGCAGTTCATCCCATTTGTCGTCGGCGATGAACTTGCGGAAGGGGCTGCTTGCTTCGCCCTTAGCGTTGATCTTGACATAGGCCAGGCCGTGAGCTCCCCAGAGTTTGACCTGTTCGGTAAGCTCATCCAGCTGTTTGCGGGAATACTCACCGGCGCCTTTGGCATTGATGCCGCGCACGCTGCCGCCGTCTTTGATGGCGTTTTCAAACACGGAAAAACCGCAGCCGGAAGCCCATTCGCCGATGTTGACCAGTTCCATACCGAAGCGCATATCCGGGGCATCTTTGCCGAAGCGGTCCATGGCTTCCTGGTAAGTGAGTTTCGGCCAGGGATGGAACATGATCTGTTTCTGCGGAGTGACTGTCTCGACCATCTTGTTGAACATCTCTTCCATCAGGTCGAGGATATCGTCACGCTGGCAGAAGGACATTTCCAGATCCAGCTGTGTAAATTCCGGCTGACGGTCGCCGCGGGGATCTTCATCCCGGAAGCAGCGGGCGACCTGGAAGTATTTTTCCACACCGGCGACCTGGAGCAGCTGTTTGAGCTGCTGCGGGCTCTGGGGAAGCGCCCAGACTTCACCGGGATAGATGCGGGAAGGCACGATATAATCGCGGGCGCCTTCCGGGGTGGTCTTGAAGAGGATAGGCGTTTCGATCTCAAGGAATCCCTTGTCATCCAGGTAATCGCGCATGAATTTGATGACTTTGTGGCGCAGGATCAGGTTATCGCGCATTTTTTCGCGGCGCAGATCCAGGAAGCGGTATTTCAGCCGGAGCTGCTCATCGACTTTCTCTTCAGGGTTGCTGATGGAGAAGGGCAGGACTTTGCAGGTGTTCAGGACTTTGATGGTCTGAGCCGGGACCTCGATCTCACCGGTCGGCAGGTTCGGGTTCGGCGTACCGGCACGCAGCTGAACGACACCGGTGACCTGCAGCACCCATTCAAAACGGATGCTCTGGCAAAGTTCAGACATGTTTTCGTCATCCGGATTGATCACGATCTGGGTCAGTCCATATCGATCACGCAGATCGACAAAATACACGCCGCCATGATTGCGATAGCGGTGGACCCAGCCGGCGAGGGTCACGGTTTTTCCGGCATCGGAGGCACGGAGCTCTCCACAGGTATGCGTCTTGTACATAATGATTCGCCTTTTTAATCCTTACATTTCTATGGCCTTACGGGAAAGCCATTTATTGATGATATTCATTGCAGGCTTCGATCACGCGGTCCGCGTCCGCATCGGAAAGTTCCGGATACAGCGGAAGGGATACGCAGTGGGCAGCCTGATATTCCGCGTTGGGGATATCGCCCTCGTGGTAATTGAGGTGTTTGAGCGCTTCCTGCAGATGGCAGGGGATAGGATAATGGATACCGCAGTGAATGCCGCGCCGGTTCATATATTCAATGAAATCCTTCTGGTCTTCCACGCAGACCACCGCGAGGTACCAAGCCGGTTCCGTATGGGGAAGGGTCTTCTGGAAGGTGAATGCGGGATTCGTGATCTCCTGACGGTAACGCTGAATTATGGCAGCACGTTTTTCATTCCAGGAGCGCAGATGCGGCAGCATTACGGAAAGGATGGCAGCCTGGATGCTGTCCATCCGCATGTTGTATCCCAATAATGTGTGATGATACTGGATCTTGCTCCCCTGGGAGCGCAGGATCCTGACGACTTCATCGGCTTCGGCATCCTTCAGGGCGATGCCGCCGGCCTGTCCGCAGGTGCCAAGGTTTTTCGTCGGATAGAAGCTGAAGCAACCCGCGTCGGAGAGGGTGCCGGCCATCTTTCCGTAATACAGTGTCCCCTGAGCCTGAGCGCAGTCCTCCAGCAGTTTGAGCCCGTGTTTTTGGGCGATAGCGGCGATCTCATTGACAGGGAATGCCTGACCGAAGAGGTGGACGCCGATGATGGCTTTTGTCCGGGAGGTGACTGCCCGTTCGGTGGATGCGGGATCGATCTCCCAGGTCTCCGGATCGCAGTCGACGAATACCGGTTTCGCCCCGATGCGCATGGCGGCGTAAGCGGTGGCGATAAAGGTATTGGCGGGGACGATGACTTCATCCTCCGGGCCGATACCCAGAGCGAGCAAAGCCAGCATCAGCGCGTCGGATCCGCTGGAGACACCGATAAAATACGGACTGGAAATATAATCGCCGAATTCCTTTTCGAACTTATCGACAAAGGAACCGCCTGAAAAGGATGTTGACTCGCATACTTCCGCGACAGCTTTCATGATCTCCGGTTGAAGAAGACGGATATGCTCGTAAAGTTCTGTAAATTGGATGTCGTGTGATCCCATGAGCCCTAACTCCTTTTTTATCCGTTATTTTTTATCCACTTTTCCGCCCCAAAGCAGGAAGCGGAAGCGGAACATATCGATCAATGCCCACAGGATATCATAAAGGTGCCCGAAGGCGCCTTTGCGTACGCCATCGATCGAGTTGAATCGAATTTTCTGGTTGACCCAGTTCAGTTTCTTCAGTTTCGCGCGGAATACCAGCTCGGCGGAGAAGAATATCGGACTGCGGGACAGGGGGATGATCCCGTCAAGGCAGGAACGCCTGAACATCATGGTATGCTGCAGTGTCGGTGTTCCCCGCATCAGCATCGGGAAGAGGATGTTGAGGATCGCGGTATTGAGCAGGGATGCGAATTTCCGCCAGAAGACCGCTTCATAGGTCTCCCGCTGGTATACGACCACATCAACATTTCTGTCGGTGCTGTTGAATAATTCGATGAAATCGAGAGGGTCCATTTCGAGGTCGAAGGCGTCATAGACCACCCACTTTTTCGTGGAAAATTTCAGCCCTCTGAGAACACCGGAGCCGTAATTGAGGTTGATCCCGTTTTCGATCACCCGGATGTGGGGATCTTTTTCCGCACACCGGCGCATTAATGCCAGCGTATTGTCCTTTGAACCGTCATCGACTAAAACGATCTCGTAGTCCTCAAAGTGCGCTTCCAGGGCTTTCTGTACCTGGGATACCGCTTCGATAACGATGCGTTCTTCGTTATACCCTGCCATGACGAATGATAAAGATTCTTTGCTTTTCGCTGTCAAAATTTTTTACTTCCTTATCTTTTAGTTTGAACAAACGCCGGTCCGCACACTGTTCAAAAGCCGTACTTTTGAAATATAATGCGAATACCAATACGCCTGATACAAATTATATATTAAAAATCAATTTTTTCCCGAATAACAGGATTAGAATTTTGTCCCCGGACAAGCCATGTATGCCGGGGGCGGTTTTCACTGACACAGCGGACGGAGTCAGGAGAACCGACTCCACTGTGATCCACTTAATGGTTCACACAAATTTCTTTGAGATTTATCTGTGATCAGAACTCAGTTTGTATCTGTCCTCCGCATGCTGGATAGTTGGCTTCCCAAAGTGCGGACTTCGTCCGGTCAGATTCGGGATAGGACCTGCGGCCCTGCTGAAGATCTGGCTTCCGGTCCGGGAATATGCGTCCTCCGGCAGCCCCCTTCAGGTACCGGGCTGAAAATCGAGCCAAAGGGCGGGACGGACGGTGTCGGTGGGGGCTGTGACCACATGACCGACACCGGTGGCATAACCGATATAAAGGACAACCGCGGCGGCATGATTGCTGCTGCCCGGGGAACGAAGCCACCACCATGAGCTTCCGTTTTCAGCCACATAGGCCCCGTTCGCCTTCGCGTAGGCAGTCGCCTCGCAGCGCTGCGCTTCATCATCGGCAAAGTAACCGGCAGCCTCATCGAAACTCAGGAGAAAGATCCGGTCCTTTGTGGAAGGTCCGCCCCAGGTATGGGCGATCCGGCTATTGGGATTGTCGATCTTCATTTCCGGGATCCGGCTTTTTTCTTCCGCGCTGAAGGCGCTGTTATAGAATTCCGTGTTCAGCCACTTTCGAAGGGTACTGCTTCGCCATGTCACATTGATATATGTATCGTTATAAGGCTTCGCGTCAAGGGCGTATCTGCTGATCACAAGGGCTCTGCCATTTTCGACCGACAGCACCTGCCATTCGACAGGCTCCGCGCCGTTATTCGGGTCATTGTCCTGCTCATATGAGCCGAATGTGAGGATATCCCCGACTTTCAGGATCTCTCCTGTGGAAGGGTTTGTTACCGGCAGCTGTTGGTTTTGAGATGTCTTGTTATCTGAAGTGCAGCCGCAAAGGATCATTACTGACAGCAGCATAAACAGGAAAATAATCTTTTTAACAGATCCTGAAGAATCGCAGGGAAACTCATATTCTGGGAATTGGAAAAAAAGGATGAAGTGATCCATTGGAGCCTTTGGAATATGACAAACTCTGATACATCATTATACTCCCAAATAAGACCGCCTTCGGCGAACCGACCCTGCATAACACAGGGGTCGGTTTTGACAGACTCAGCAAGCAGAGTCAGTGGGTGATGCTCCTGCACTGCATCTACCGAGCGAAGCTCGTACCTTACAGTGAAGGACCCCACCAGCAACTGCCGAACCGGAAAGAATACCGGATATTCTCAGTTTTTTCGGCTGATCAGCGAAGATGTTATGGAGCAAGAGAATTACATGCAGATTGCCGGTAACAATAGTGGGGTCGGTTCCACTGACTCAGCAAGCCGAGTCAGGCGAAACCGACCCCGCGATAAAAAAAGCTGCCGGAATATGCGGCAGCTTTTTTGTTTCAGCTAAAAAGTCAGGGAATTTAAATCCCCAGCGTAGTCTTCACCAGGGCGAGCAGAACGCCGCCGGCGACGACGGAACCCAGCTGGCCGGATGTGTTCGCGCCCATGGCGTGCATGAGGATGAAATTATCCGGGTCATCTTCCAAAGCGATCTGCGCGGCGATACGGCCGGCCATCGGGAAGGCGGAGATACCGCAGGCACCGATGAGCGGGTTGATCTTTCCGCCGGTGATGATCTTCATGACCTGGCCGAAAAGGACGCCCGCGACAGTGTCGAGGATGAAGGCCAGCAGGCCGAGGGCCATGATGAAGAGAACGCCCCAGTCCAGGAACTGTTCACCGGTCATGGTGGCACCGACGGCCAGACCCAGGAACAGGGTGGAAACATTGATGATCTCGTTCTGGGCAGCCTTATCCAGACGATCAACGACCTTGGATTCCTTCAGCAGGTTCCCCAGCATCAGCGCGGCGATCAGCGGCGCGGCATCGGGGGAGAGGATGGAAATGATGATGGTGACGAACATCGGGAAAACGATCACGGCGCGGTCGGAAACTTCACGCGGAGCGTATTCCATGTGGATCTGGCGATCTTTCTTGGTGGTGAGCGCCTTCATGATCGGAGGCTGAATGATCGGGATCAGGGACATGTAGGAATACGCGGCCACCGCGATCGGGCCCAGCATATGAGGCGCGATCTTGGATGCCACATAAATGGCGGTCGGGCCATCAATGGCGCCGATGGTGCCGATGGAAGCGGCTTCCGCCAGACCCCAGTTCAGGGAGGGGATGAGTTTCGCGAGCAGGCAGCCCAGGATCAGGGTGCCGTAAATACCGAACTGGCCGGCAGCGCCCAGGATGACCATTTTCGGCATGGCCAGCAGCGGGCGGAAGTCGATCATAGCGCCCACACCGATGAAGATCAGGAGCGGGAAAAGTTCGGTGGCGATACCGGCGTCATAAAGGACCTTCATGAAGCCCGGCTGTTCAAGACCGTTGATCTCAACGGTCTGATAAGCGGACATACCCAGGTTTGCCAGAACACAGCCGAAGCCGATGGGCAGAAGCAGTGTCGGTTCGTATTCCTTAATGATCGCCAGACCGATCAGCACAAAGCCGATCACGAGCATTACAATTTCTTTCCAGCCAAGGAAATAAAAAGAGTCAACAATACTGCTGAGGTTCATATCGCACCTCTCAGCCCGCGTAGGTCATCAGGACCTGTCCGTGAGTTACACTGTCGCCTTTG
Source organism: Flexilinea sp. (assembly GCA_036723985.1). Taxonomy (GTDB): domain Bacteria; phylum Chloroflexota; class Anaerolineae; order Anaerolineales; family Anaerolineaceae; genus Flexilinea. The sequence goes on along the minus strand of DAIMGK010000032.1, from coordinate 1,228 downwards.
CTGACATTGACAGAAGCAACCGTTCCGTCATGCATAGCAGTGATGTTGTTCTTCATCTTCATGGCTTCGAGGATGAACAGGACATCGCCCTTCTTCACCTTCTGGCCGGCTTTTACGTTGACTTCCTGGATGACGCCCGGGATCGGAGCGGAAACTGATTCACCGGAAGCGGCAGGAGCGGGGGCAGCGCCGGCGCCGGCATAGGACATCAGGACCTGGCCATGGGTGACAGAGTCGCCCTTGGAGACATTGACGGAAGCGACCTTGCCGTCATGCATGGCGGTGATGTTGTTCTTCATCTTCATGGCTTCGAGAACGAAGAGGACGTCGCCTTTCTTGACGGTCTGTCCGGGTTTTACATTGACTTCCTGGATAACACCCGGGATCGGGGCTTCCACGGTTTCACCACCCGCGGCGGAGGCAGCAGCCGGAGCGGCAGCCTTAACAGCGGCGTTGGCACTGACGGAAAATTCGGTTCCGTCGACGGTGATGGACATCGGATCAGCTTTCGGATCCGCGATTTCTACGGAAAAAGTCTTTCCGTCAACTGTTACTGAAAGATTCATGATTTCTCCTTAATACGATACAAATAAATTCCAGCGTCAGGGCGGATTTACTTTTTCGCTATGACATACGCGGCGGCAGCGGCGGCAGCTTTGAGTTTCATCTCGTCACCGGCATCCGCGGCTTCCATAACGGGAGAGGCGTTTACTTCCTCTTCCTCCTCTTCTTTCGGACCATCCTTTACCAAACGGACCAAAAGTTCCATAACTCCCCACAGGATCAGCAGAGAAACAAACAGAATTCCCATCCCGACCAGCGTGATTCTTAACGCCTGTCCGATCAGGTTCTCGTTCGCCGCGGTTACAACGGGCGCTGCCTCTTCGGCAACGGTTTCCGCCAGTTCCGCTGTTGCTTCAAGGGCGCTTTGAAATAAATAGTGGACCATTCCCAATCCTTTCTGCCCGGCCAACGGCCAGCTGATATTAATTTGCATCTTAGTGTATTACAGGCCCAGCCGAGATGCGCAAAGCCCGAAGCCTGATCATTACTTTATAATGGGAAATTCAAATTTCCCATTAAATACTATTCTACCTCAAATCCTTTTTTCCGATTTTTCAAAGTTACGCTTTGACAGTGAAGTTCCCGGTGTCCTTCTCAGATGTGGGACACCGAGAACCGTCCCCGCCGGCCCATTAAAACAAAAACCATCCGGATTAGTTGTTAA
>DAIMGK010000031.1:0-34024 GCA_036723985.1 Flexilinea sp. | reverse complement strand
GATTTTCGGGGGCTGTAAACCCGTCCCGTAAGGAGCGGACTTTGTCCGGTCAGATTCGGGACAGGAGCTTCGCCCCCCATACCCCCGCTTAATGGGTATCAAGCTCTTCTTATGACTCACACGCTTTGCGGCGGTCACTTTTTTTCATTAATTGAATATCACAGAGAGCTATGATGCCCTCTGTGATATTTGTTGTACAGATATATCACGGAAAGGTTAGGACCTGTAACCGTTCGGGTTGTGGCTCTGCCAGTTCCAGGAATCGGCGCACATATCATCGAGCGTTTTTTCTGCGGTCCAGCCGAGAATTTCCTTTGCTTTTGTGGCGTCGGCAAAAACGGTCGCGAGATCGCCGGGACGGCGGGGAGCGATGACATAGGGCAGGTCATGTCCGCAGGCTTTTGAATAGGACGCGATCATCTCAAGGACAGAAACGCCCTGTCCGGTTCCGAGATTGAATATTGCCGTCCCTTCATGGTCAAGGACATAACGCAGCGCGGAAACATGGCCGGAAGCCAGATCTACAACATGGAGATAATCACGGACACCGGTACCGTCCGGCGTATCGTAATCATTGCCGAAAACATTGATCTTCTCCCGTTTTCCGACAGCTGTCTGGGCAATGAAAGGCATCAGATTATTGGGAATGCCCTGCGGATCCTCCCCGATCAAGCCTGACGGATGTGCCCCAACAGGGTTAAAGTACCGCAGGAGGACTACAGAAAAGCCGGGATTAGCCTTCGCGATGTCCTGCAGGATCTGTTCGTTCATCAGTTTTGTCCATCCGTAAGGGTTGGAACAACCCAGGTGGGAATTTTCGGTAAACGGTACCGGATTATCAGCGCTGTAAACTGTCGCGGAGGAAGAGAAAATGATGTTCATGACGCCATGTTTGATCATACTTTCGCATAGTGTTAATGTGGCGTTGAGGTTGATGCGGTAATAATCCAGCGGCATTTGTACAGATTCGCCGACAGCTTTCTTTCCCGCGAAATGGATCACGGCGTCGATCCGGTTTTCGTCAAAGATCTTATCTACAGAATCTTTGCAGCAGACATCGGCTTTATAAAACGGAAAGTCTTTTCCGGTGATCTTCTTTACCCGTTCGAGCGCTTCTTCGCTGGAGTTGGAAAGATTATCAACTACCACGATATCATAGCCGTTTTCGAGCAATTCAACCGCGGTGTGGGTGCCGATATAACCGGCTCCGCCGGCAAGCAATACTTTTGTCATAATACCTCCGTAAATTTAAAGAAGAACTCAGTCTTCCCACAGTTTCAATGGATATTTGCCGTTTTCCCGCATCAGTTTCAGCGCGGAAACTACAGCTTCTTTATCTTCATGATAGGTTACACCGAACCAGCGTTCATCTGTCGGCAAAACGGTGATGCGGGCTTTTCCCTCATTGATCATCGCGTTGGGGACCAACGGCAGAAAATATTCACATTTCAGCGGATTTTTCTGTAAATTTTCGTGTAGATATTGACCAAATCGGGATTCGAATTCGAACATCATGGCGTATTGGAAACCCCAGAAATTCATGGAAACGATCGTTCCGTTTGGCAGAAACTGATCGATGCCGTCTTCACTGTATACAGCACCGCCTTCAGCGGGAACGATATGGAGACATTCCTTGATTCCGGTCAGATCATTTTCATCATTAACAGTGCATACGCCTCTGGAGACATAACCGTTTTCGGTTAATGTATTTTCAATTTTAAATCCTGACATCACATGGCGAGAAGGATCTGATTCTCTTTCGAAAAATTCGTATAGTGATCGATAAGGGTGAGCTCCGTAATAATCATCCGCGTTGATCACGCAGAAAGGACCGTGGACCAGAGATTTGCAGGAAAGCACTGCCTGTCCGGTTCCCCAGGGTTTTGTCCTGCCTTCGGGGACGCTGAAGCCTTCCGGTATGTTTTCCAGTACCTGATATGCATAATCCAGACTGATGTGCTTCCGCAGACGATTTCCGATTTTTTCATCAAATAAAGCTTCCATTTCCGGTTTGATAACGATGATCACACGTTCAAACCCCGCGCGTTTCGCGTCAAAAACGGAATAATCCATGATCGAATGACCGAATTCATCGACGGGATCCATCTGTTTGAGGCCGCCGTAACGGCTCCCCATCCCGGCTGCCATGATAATTAATACAGGTTTATCCATCGTACCTCTGTTTCATTTATATATTCATCAATATTTTATCACGAGGGTGTCAAAAATGAAATCTGATTTATGAAAAAGGTGGAGATACAGGTTTGGAAAACAGACGCAAGACGTTAGATGGCTCTCAGTTCCTTTTCATGACATGCTGATGAAGCCTGACTGATCGTATTAAGTTTGTAGGATCGATAGCGGATCACTTTTCGTAATAATTTCCCATATTCATCTGTTCATCGGCCGGAGAACTTTTCCCGAGAAAAATGAGGCTGCCTTTTCAGGACAGCCCCATCAATATCTCGGATGATGTAAACAGCGTTTACTTTAAATCTCTGATTTTATTTGCAGACATTCCACACCTGTCAGACCGGCACTCAGCGGATCCGGCTGGGAAATCCCGCACCATAACTGATACTTTCCGGAACCGGGGATCCGTTTCCCTTCTTCATTTACGACTGTGAATGCATTCTTATCCAGGAAAATTTCCGCAGTCTGTCCGGTTCCTGCTTTTAGGCTCACCCGTTTGAAACCGCAGAGTCTGTAATTCAAAACCTCGTATGGTGATTCCAGGTCGCGGACATAGACCTGGAGCACCTCATCTGTATCCCGCTCACCTGTGTTGCTGATGTTGATCCGGATCTTATCTCCGTCAAATTCCATATCACTGAGGCTGACTGTGGAATATGTGAGGCCATAGCCGAAAGGATAGAGGATATTCCCTTTCGCATAGCGGTATGTACGGTTTTCCATCGCGTAATCCAGAAAGTCGGGCAGTTTTGTAACTGTTTCGTAAAAAGTCACCGGAAGCTTTCCGGAAGGTGATACTTTCCCGAACAGGATGTTGGCGAGAGCTGTTCCGCCGGTCTCGCCGGGGTACCATGCCTGAAGGACCGCCGCGGCTTTTTCTGTATGAGCGTTGAGGGAACTTCCAGCTGCAAGAACAACAATGACCGGTTTTCCTGATTCCAGCGCTTTATTTATCAGTTTGCGCTGAGAAGGCGGGAGTTCCAGGGAGAGCTTGTCTCCTCCGACAAATGCGTTGTCTTCGTCGCCTTCTTCGCCTTCGATCGTAGCGTCTAGACCGACACAAAGGATCGTCACATCCGCGTGGTGGATCATTGCCAGCGCTTCTGAAAGCCTGTCATCCGGCAGGGCAAGATGTTCCACACGGTCTTTATGGAGATGGCAGCCTTCCGAATAATAGATTTTTACGTCATCACCGAGTTCATTCCTTATTCCGTCCAGGAAAGTGACCGGTCGTGCGGAAGTCCCAAAATAATTTCCCCGCAGCGCATCGATGGAATCGGCGTTGGGTCCGATGACCGCGACAGAATGGATCTTCGATTTATCCAGCGGCAGGATCCCGTTGTTTTTCAGCAGGACCATGCCTTTTTCGGCACATTTGAGAGCCAGTTTCCGGTTTTCCTTTGTGGCTATATCGTCAAGTCCCAGTGATTCGAAGCCGTTGGACTTATCAAATAAGCCAAGGCGGAATCGCGTTCGGAAAAGATGCACGCAGGCGGTTCGGATCTGTTCTTCCGTGACCAGACCATGCCGGTATGCGTCCATCAGGCAGGGATATGTATCACCGCAGTTCGTGTCACAGCCTTTCGAAAGCGCCAGGGCAGCTGCATGTTCAACATCCTCGACGACAGCATGACCCTGATAGAAATCGCGAAGCGCCCAGGCGTCAGATGTGAAATAACCGTCAAATCCCCATTCCTTCAGTTTCCCCATCAGGTAATCACTGGCACAGCCGCATTCTCCGTTGACGCGGTTATAACAGCCCATAACACCTTCCACTCCGGCTTCACTGATCAGGGCTTCAAAAGCGGGCAGGTAAGTTTCATTCATATCTTTCAGGCTGCATGTCGCGTTGAAACTGTGGCGGATGTTTTCAGGTCCGCTGTGGACCGCGAAATGCTTGGCACAGGCTGCGGCACGCATGTATTCCCCGTCTCCCTGAAGGCCGCTGACAAAGGCTTTTCCCAAAGCGGATGTCAGATAAGGATCTTCACCGTATGTCTCATGTCCGCGTCCCCATCTCGGATCCCTGAAAATATTGATATTTGGGGACCACATCGTGACACCTTTATAAATATCCCTGTCACCGTATTGTGACGCTACATTATATTTGGCGCGGGCTTCGGTGCCGGTCACTTCAGCCATTTCTTTCAAAAGATCGCAGTCAAACATGGCTGCCAAAGCGATCGCCTGCGGAAACATGGTCGCAGTCCCGGCGCGGGCGACGCCATGAAGCGCCTCGTTCCACCAGTTATATGCCGGAATTCCCAGCCGGTCGATAGCCGGTGAAATGTAATACAGCTGTGAAGCTGCTTCCTCGATCGTCATTTTGGCAACAAGTTCCTGCGCCTGTTCCAATGCTTTGTCCATTTTTTTCATGAACCGCCTGCCTTTAATTTTTTAATTTGATTTATCTTCATCATACCATCTTTTTTATTCCTTCAGATGAAATCATACAATCGATTTTGATTTTTGAAATTCAAGCTGCAGGATGCATCAAAAGGCATATAATTATTATAATATGATATCTTTTCAGAAAGTTCACTGTTTGGATCGGCCCTTTATGGGCTGTCCCATGAAAGGTGTCTTGTGATGGTGACAGTTCCGTCCTCTTTCGTCGGACAGCAGCCGTCTCTCTGACTCGTTCTGAACAGATACTATTAAAAAACCGGTCAACGTTTAATATGAAATTCAGCATGCAGAAGGATGGTATCGGGTAATGAAGACAGATGGAAAAAGCACAGTAACGATTGCGGTCATCGGCGCAATTATTATTATTCTGCTGTTTGTAACGGGCGCTATCTGGATGGGAAAAGAGGCTAAAAAAGATACTGAAAAAGCAGTCCGTTCCGTCAGCCTGCTGTACCTGGATGAGTTGGCCGGACGACGGGAACAGGTTGTGGAAAGCAACCTGAAAAACCGCATTCAGGATATCCGGATCGCAATCGACCTGATGGACCCGAGCGATCTGAGCGACAAGTCTCATCTGGAAGCTTACCAATCCCGAATGAAAGCACTTTATCATCTGGAAAGGTTTGCCTTTGTTGACAGAGACGGATTGATCTATACGTCAACGGGAACTCAGACAAATATTGAAGAATTCCATTTCGACTATAAAACGATATCCGAACCGGAAATCTCCATTCTCAACCTCGAAAGTATGGATAAAAAAGTGATCATAGCGGTCCCTGTAAATATCCCCTTTCAGGATGCGATATTCAATGTATGCTTCATGCAGATCGATATGGCTGAAATGCTTTCCGGTGTTTCCATGAGTTCGGACAGTACCGATGCCACATTCTGCAATATTTATACGAGTAATGGCATTGCTCTCAGCAATACTGTATTGGGCGGGCTCGCGCAGGAAGACAACCTCCTGGAAGCTCTGCGGTTTGCTGAATATGAAAACGGTTATTTTTATGATAAAGTGGTTGCGGACTTTTCGGAAGGCAGAAGAGGAGAAGTATCATTTACATATAACGGTATTCGTGAAACACTCAGTTATGTGCCTGTAGACGGTACAGACTGGATGCTTACCTATTTGATCAGGGAAAGCGTCATCAGTGAGGAGATCAGTTCTATTTCCGACGGGATCATCAGAAGGAGTATCCTCCAATCCCTGCTGACTGTAATGGTACTGGTAGTTATGTTCAGTCTGATCATCTCACAAATGAGAAAAAATTCCCGCCTGCTTCTGGAAAAAGAGACAGCTGAGGCAGAAAACCGCATCAAACAGCAGGATCTGGCAAATCAGCTTGCACTGCAGGAAAAACTACTTGAACAGGAAAAACAGCGCACGCAGCAGGACGCCATGATAACCGCGATGGCTTCTGATTACAGGGTCGTTTATCATATCGATCTGGAAGCGGATGAAGGGATTTGTTATCGTGCCGACCCTGAAGATGAAGAACATACACCTGTCGGAGTACACTTCCCGTATCTGGAAAGATTTACCTGGTATGCCGATCATTCTGTCGCTGAAAGCTACCGGGAAGGTTTTTTGAATTTTATTGAACCGGATAACATTCGTGAAGGTCTGAAAAAAGAACCGATCCTTGCTTATCGGTATCTCGCACGCCGGGCCGGCAAAGAGTATTATGAAATGATCCGGGTCGCTGACGCGAATACTGAAGAGAAAAAAGAAGGCCATATCACGCGCACGATCGGGTTGGGCCTGACGGTAATTGACGCTGAAATGAGAGAAGCGTTAGCTCAGCAGAAGGCACTAAGTGACGCACTGAAAGCCGCCGAGCAGGCCAATAAAGCCAAAACTGTATTCCTGTCCAATATGAGCCATGAGATCAGAACGCCGATGAATGCTATCATCGGACTTGACAATATTGCGCTTCATGATCCGGATATTTCCGTACAGACCAGAGAGTACCTGGAGAAGATCGAAACATCGGCAAATCACCTGCTGAACATTATCAATGACATTCTGGATATGTCCCGTATCGAATCAGGCCGGATGATCATCAAATCTGAAGATTTTTCGTTTTCCCGGATGCTGGAACAGGTGAACACAATTATCAGCGGACAATGCAGGGACAAAGGTTTGCTTTATGAATGCCATACGAAGGGGAAAATTGATGATTTTTATGTCGGCGATGACATGAAACTGCGTCAGGTTCTGATCAATATCCTCGGAAATGCCGTAAAATTCACACCACAAGGCGGCAAGGTTTCATTTTTGATCGAAAACACAGCACAGTTTGACGGAAAAACAACACTTCGCTTTACGATAAAAGACACAGGAATCGGTATGAGCAGTGATTATCTGCCTCATATTTTTGATGCTTTCAGCCAGGAGGACTCATCAACAACCAATAAATACGGCAGTACAGGATTAGGGATGCCGATAACCAGAAGCATTGTTGAAATGATGAACGGTCATATCGATGTTGAGAGCGAGAAAAATGTCGGTACAACGTTTGTTGTGGTCATTACACTCAGTGAATCAGATCAAAAAGCTTTTGAATATAAAGGAATGGAACTGCAGCCCCATGAAATGAGAGTCCTGGTTATTGATGACGATCCGATAGCCTGTGAACATGCCGAGGTGATACTCGGCCAGGTCGGGATCAACTGCGACACAGCGGGTACCGGCGAGCAGGGGCTGAATATGGTTAAAATGCATCATGCCCGACGTGAGGACTATGACCTGCTGCTGATCGATTGGAAAATGCCTGAAATGGATGGGGTGGAGACGACACGCCGTATCAGAGAAGTGGTTGGCAGCGATACCCCTATCATTATTCTGACCTCTTATAATTGGGATGAAATAGCAGATGAAGCAAGGACTGCCGGTGTAGATACCTTTGTTGCGAAACCGCTTTTCGCAGGGAACGTCATCGATCAATTCCGCGAGGCTTTCAAACGTAAAAATAAATCGAAATCAAATCCCAAAGCAGATCTGAAAGGCCGGAAAATTCTTCTCGCGGAAGATATGTCTATCAACGCTGAGATCATAACGATGATCCTGAATATGCGGGAAATGGAGGTCGACCTTGCGGAAAATGGCAGGATCGCTGTGGAAAAATTTACATCCCATCCGGAAGGTTATTATGATGCCATCCTTATGGATATGCGTATGCCGGAAATGGATGGGCTGGAGGCAACAAGAACCATCCGTGCTTTTGACAGGCCGGATTCCAAAACCATTCCGATCATCGCCCTGACTGCCAACGCTTTTGACGAGGACGTCCAGCGCAGTATGCAGGCAGGTCTGAACGCTCACCTCAGCAAACCCGTTCAGCCGGACGTATTGTATGAAACGTTGGAAAGCCTGATCAGGGATTAAACCGGAGTTCAGCAGCAATGAAACATGACTTGATCCATATATCTCAAACGCGGGTTGCGCAGGCGTTGGCAAAAGACTTTTTCTCCATTTATGTGGTCGATCCCGATACAGACCATTTTGTGGAATACATCGCAACAAAGGAATATGACGAACTCGGAATCGAAAAGTCGGGTGAAGATTTTTTCAATCTATACCGCAGGAACATGGAACGGATCATCTTTGAGGGGGATAAAGACCGGTTCATGGGGATATTCAAAAAAGAAAAGGTAATGGCTATTCTGGAGCGAGACGGACATTTCACCATGAAATACCGACTGATGTTCGATGATGATCCTGTGTATGTCAGCATGAAAGTGACGCTGCTGGAGGATAAAGACGGCCGGCATATGATCATCGGGACCAACAACATCGATGCCCAGATGAAGCGGGAAGAAGATTACAGAAAACGAATGGCGGACGCGCGGAATCGCGCGAAGAACGATTTTCTCGCGAATATGTCCCATGATATCCGTACACCCATGAACGCGATCGTAGGGTATACAAATATTGCCAGAAGCCATAAAGAGGATCCCGAAACAGTCATGGACGCACTGGATAAGATCGCATCATCCAGTCATTTTCTGCTTTCGCTGATCAATGATATTCTGGATATATCGAAAATCGAAAGCGGAAAAATGCAGCTGAGCCTGAGCGACTGTGATCTGAATGTGCTTTTCCGAAGGATTGAGGACATTACCTTTCTGCAGGCAAGGAACAAATCTTTGGTAATAAGCTATAACCATGATCGCGTCAGTCATTATTTCGTTCGCGGTGATGAACTGCGGATCGAACAGACGCTTATCAATATTATCAGCAACGCTATTAAATACACACCTGAAGGAAAAAGCGTTGACCTGATCGCGGAAGAGGAACCAATTCCGGGCAGCAGTAAAAACAGATATCGTTTTATTGTGCGGGATACGGGTATAGGTATCAGTGAAGATTATTTGCCGCATATTTTTGAGAGTTTTACAAGGGAACAAAATACTACCATAAACCGTATACAGGGAACAGGACTGGGCCTTTCCATCACAGCGAAGGTGGTGGAAATGATGGGAGGAAAGATCTCCGTCAAAAGCAAATTGGGCGAGGGGTCTGAATTTACTGTCGAACTGGATCTGGAACCGGTTATAAATGAGGAAAAGAAAGAAACGGAAGGATATGCTTTCTCTCTTGGCAATCTGGAGGACCGGAGGATCCTTCTCGTTGAAGATAATGAAATCAACGCCGAAATTGCTTCCATGATCCTTGAACAATACAAAATGAAAGTCGATCATGCGGAAAACGGGAAGATCGGATTAGATAAAGTTACGCAGATGGGCAGCGGATATTATGATGCGGTTCTCATGGATATTCAGATGCCGGTAATGAACGGGTATGAAGCAACCCGGGCGATCCGTTCACTTCCCGGAAAGTACTTCGCGGTCCTTCCCATAATCGCCATGAGTGCTAATGCTTATGAAGATGATGTCAAAGAATGTCTTGAATCAGGTATGAATGCCCACATAGCCAAGCCCTTCAATCCGGATGAATTGCTGATCATTCTTCACAATCACATCATTCCGCATGAGGATCAATTGTCAAAACCGGAATAAAATATGACAAATAATCTTTTTGCATCGAAAAAATACTATTTATAATGAAATAATCCCTTGTAATTTTTATTCTGCATGATATAATGGTATATAGAACGTGATTAAGGCCTAAAAGGAAATAAGGATGAACAGTCAATATCAGCTATGTTTTTACTCCGGTTCCCTCACAGGAAAGATCTTCCCGATCACGAAAGAAGAAACCAAGATCGGGAGGGATGCGTCCTGTGATATCATATTGACCGAAAATTCCGTTTCACGAATTCACGTATTTTTGTATGTGCAGCAGAACGGTTCAGTCGTTTTGGTCGATAATAATTCAACAAACGGAACTGTTGTAAATAATTATCAAATTTCCGCACCGGTCCAGTTATCAGAAAATGATATTATCGGGTTGGGCGGTGATGTTATGTTTGTTTTTCAGAAGGTAGCCGGGTTTGATCCCGGCAGCCAATGGAATGGAACGGATATTCCGGCTGGAAATGCGCCGGATTCATATAATTTCGAAAAAAAACAAGGAATTCCTATGAACGATAACAATAATTTTCCCAATGACGGCGCAGTGAGTGGATTCGGAAGCAGCAGCCAGAGTCAACAGCCTGCTGATAATTTCGGATTCAATCAGGCATATAGTATGAATAATATCAGTAACCCCGGTTATTCCCAGGGCCAGTCGCCATACGGTTATGGCCAGAACACCGCGTTCGGTCAATATGATCCGAATGGGTTCGGCACACCGGCTGTGAATCCTGCGGCAGATAATGGGATGCAGGGAATTCCTGCTGCTAACGCGGCTTCAGGCGCACCGTCCGCGGATGCCGTTCCTGCCGAAGCAAAACCCGAACAACCTGTCTCTCAGGGAAATTCTTTCTCCCAGCAGCAGTTCCAGTCTCCTTACGGACAGATGGGCCAGCAAATGCCTTACGGCGGAAATTCTTATTCCCAGCAGCCGATGATGGGCCAGCAGATGCCTTACGGTGCGAATCCATACGGACAGATGGGACAGCAGCAGATGGGACAGCAAATGCCTTACGGCAATGATCCTTACGGTCAAATGAATCAGCAGATGATGGGACAGCAGATGCCCTATGGCAATGATCCCTACAGCCAGCAGATTGGCCAGCAGATGCCATATGGCGCGAATCCCTATGGCCAGCAGATGGGTCAGCAAATGCCCTACGGCAGCGATCCCTATGCACAGCAGATGGGACAGCAGATGCCTTATGGCAATGATCCTTACGGACAGATGAATCAGCCGATGGGCCAGCAGATGCCTTACGGTAATGATCCTTATGGCCAGCAGATGAATCAACCGATGGGATATGGAAATAATATGCAGCAAATGCCCTATGGTCAAAATCCTTACGGGCAGCAGCAGATGCCATATGGAAATAATCCTTACGGACAGCAGCAATTTGCGGGGAATGATGCTCCGCAGAATGATGAAGAAGAGAAAAAGGGCGGGAAAAAGAAACTTATAATCACACTGATCATTATTCTGGTCGTCTTGCTTCTGATCGGCGGATTCATTTTCTATGTGGATCATAACCGCCTGTGGTGTGATTTCTTCCCGTTCCTGTGGGATGCGGATACCTGCGCGAACTATATGCGCTGAAAGAGAACATTTGCCTGATTATGGATTTTGAAGATCTTTTTAATCGGCTGACAAATACGATCAATAAATACAGACCGGCTGAACCAGAGCCGGTCATTTTCAATTCCACAGGAGATGGGCAGTCAGAAGTTGTCCCGAACCGATCTCCGCGCTGGCAGCGTTCGACAAAAAGGATCGTGATCACAGGCCTGTTTGTCCTGGCGCTGCTTTGTTTATTCTTCCTGCGGAACATGATCACGCCGCTGATTTTATCCTGGCTGATGGTCTTCTATCTGAAGCCTCTGGTTTATTCTCTTTGTCAGAAGAAGAAAATTTCTTATAAAATGTCTGTGATCATTGTATTCATCGGCTTTTTGATCATAGCCTTAGGATTCCTCGTGGCAGGAGGTTTTTCGATATACGGACAGGCTGAAAACCTTTTTGAATTGATCAGCAATTCCATGGACGATCTTCCGGGGCTGATCCTGAATTTTCTCGGAGGAGAGTCAAGTAAGCCCGGACAATTATTTGCCCGGATCATTGATTTGCCCCCTAATCTTGAGCTGAATCAGCAATTGCAGAACCTCCTGAGTCGTACAGGTGGGAGTGTCCTTTCATTTGTTCAGGGATTGTCATCCAAAATTGGCTGGTTTTTCTTTATTTACGGTTTTTCCTTTTTCATCGTATGGGAATCAGAAAATAAAGAAAGAAAAATGAAACGCGTTACTATCCCCGGATATGAATATGATATTGAGATGGGTATTTATCACCTCTCCCTGATCTGGCGGCGTTTCTTATGGGGACAGGCAATGATGATGCTGCTTACACTGGCCATCTATACGGTATTGTTTTTTATATTGCGTATACGTTACGGATTTGTGCTGGCATGCGCGGCGGCTTTGACACAGCTGATCCCATATGTCGGCTCAATGTTCGCCTGGACCGCGCTGGGATTGGCCGCATTATTTCAGGGAACAACGATCTTTGGCATGAAACCGATGCCTTACGCGATCCTTGCTGTTGTCCTTGCTTTCCTTATCGACAAATTTAAAGATGGATTTATTCAGCCGAAGTTTCTCGCGGAAACATTGAAGGTCCATCCTGCCGCTGTACTTGCTGCTGCATTGATCTGCGCCAGGATAATGGGTTTTCTGGGAATATTCCTTGCGGCGCCTTTGACGGCAACAATGCAGCTGCTGCTGCGTTATATTCTCAGCAAGCTGCGGGATGAAGATCCCTGGGAGGGGATCGAAACTGTCGGCGAACCGATGCCGCTGAAAGATTATTTTGCCTCATATAAACAGAAATTTATTGAATTCTATGATAAACTTTTAAATAATAAGAAGAACCTTTGGGTTCGGGTTTTAGGAGGAAAAAAACATGGCTCAGATGGATTTTAAAACTGAAATGATTGCCAGTACGGAACAGTTTTATGCGATGAAGGCTTATGAACCGGACGAAGAGGTTACTTACAGTATTATCTTCGCGAATATTACCGTTAGTTTCTTTATTGAAGAATGGGAAGAATTCCTGGACTTCTCTGCGGAAGTTGTAAAAATTCCCATCGGGACTACCGGTGTAATTGCCGAAACCGATAATTATCTTGCTTCCTGCGAGGATAATCAGGGCGATATTATTTATTCGATCGAAATGCCGGGTGCTACACTGTATTTCTTTGAAGATGACTGGGAAGAAGTCATCGATCTGATGAGAAATCTGAAAAAATAAAATAAGCTTTTGTCTGCGTATCGGATATCTGGTATTGTTATGAAATAATACCAGGAGAATATATAACGGTTGTTAATATAAAAAACAAAACAGGAATTCGAGTTATCCTGTTTTGTTTTTTTATAAAAAATTGTTTAAAACGGTCTTTGGGGCGAGATCGATCACAGGATCAAATCCGTTGAGATGTCCGGCTGACTGTGTCCCGGATGACTGTGTCCCTGATGAATGTTTTATTCCTCCGGCGCAGAGGGCATATTTACATTGACAATATTTCCGTGCATATCGATATTAACTTTGAACCCGGTCATCCCAAGCATCTCCGTAAGACCGGGCGGCGGTCCTTGTTTGAGCAGGTTTTCAACTTCCTTATCGATATTTTTCAGCTGGGATTTGAACATAGCCATCGAAAAAAGATCCGTTTTACCTGTCATATTAGCGGCTGCATTTGCGAGATATTCTTCATTGCCGTCGATCTGGTCAGTAAAAAGCCGCATTATTTTTTCATCAACGTCTCCGGAATCGATATGACGTTTAAATCCACTGTCATCAACAATATAAAACGCTTCGCTTCCAATGTTGACTGTTTCGATCAGATTGTTGTTTTCATCGTATACTAAACCTGTAAAAAAAGCTTTATTTGCCATGATACTCCTTTCCTGTCAATTTCCTTCAGACATTGCCGGTGAAAGCGGAATGTTGTATATTTTCTGGGATGATGATACAAAAGAGGGTAAAGAGTCGATCGGATTTGCTTTGTAAATACTGCCGACTGAATCGTTCTCAACATAACATATGATCCCGTCCGCGATCCCTTTTGCAAGGCTCGCGGTTTTTTCCGAAATCGTACGGTAATCATTTCCCAGATATCCGGTGTGAATGACCGAGATCGTCGTGTAGTCATTGACCGTATCGAATGAATACAGCATTTCCTCCCCTGTTGAATAGTTTTCTCCCAAATAATACAATCCGGAATTCTGTGAATAATGGTATGTCAGGCAGTCATTCAACCGTTTACTCTCGCTTGGATATTTGTTCTCACCGCCGGTCGTAACATTAAATCCTGAGAGCCTGTTATCAGAGGTATCACATGAATTCGCGTGAATGGAAACCAGAGCAAGTCCTGTATAATCAGATAAAGCCGGGTCAAATTCATGCAGAAAATCAACAGTATAACCGTTTGTTTCAAGGTAATCCCGAACCATTACGGCTATCCTGAGATTCACGTCTGATTCCTTGACAAAATTATATTCCGCACCGCATTTAAATCCGCTGTCAAATCCATAATGTCCGGGTAAAATTCCGATGATTTTTTTTGGACCGTTTGGTGAAACAAAATCTGTACTTGCCGGAGGTGTCGGGTTTTCCGGCAGATAACGGTCTATGTATTCGGATCCCGGAGAAAAAGTGACCAGGACAGTAGCAGTCAGCAATGCTGAAAACAAGATCGTAATAAGAGCTTTAAAAAACGAATAATCTTTCATCGCTGTTTTTTTACCCGGCTGTTCAAAATTTTGTTATTCTTCACAGATATGGAAACTATTAGTCCGCTGGTAACACTTATTGAATATGCTCTGCCAGAATCTGTAATAACAACCCCTTTTGATTTTTAATTATAGCATGTTAATAAGAACTCATCAAACTATCAGCCGAATGAAAGCATTTCAGGCGGCTGACCGCGATCATATCCTTATACCATTATAAAAGCGCAGCGTTTTTCGCATCCTCCTTATTATCATCAGTGCTTACTTTTATGCTATCATATTAGAAATAAATTTTTGTTATAAATATATAAGAAATTTGTTATTTCAGAGAATAATATGAAAATGAGTGAAAAAAAGAGACAGGTGCTTTGCGTGATTTCAGCGGGTGTATTCGCACTGATTTTCGTATTGCTGATTTTTTCGCCGAAGAATATCGATCCCAACTCAACTGACTGGGTCATAAACGGCGGGGGGGATAACCTTCAGCATTACCTTGGCTGGCGTTTTTTCCGCAGCAGCCCCTGGACAAGATATCTTTTGTTTATGAAAAATCTGGATGCCCCGGTCGGGACTTCTGTGATCGTTACGGATTCCAATCCTCTGTTCTGTATTATTTTCAAACTGATGAGGAACCTGCTGCCGGAAAGGTTTCAATTTAATGGTATATGGATATTGTCATCGTATCTGCTGCTTGCCTGCCTGTCCGCCGCGGCTGTCTGGCAATTGACACATAATTCGGTAATGACGCTGTCCGGTACTGTTATTGCCATATTCAATCCGGTCATTTTACAGCGCTCGCTGATCCATGAAAACCTAACAGCCCACTGGCTGATCCTCGCGGCGATCCTGTTGTTTATGAATGAGGAAAAAAAAGAAAATTGGTTCGGTTGGCTGGTCCTGACAGAGATCACCCTTCTCGTCCATATTTATTTCATTCCGATGATCGCTTTTGTATTCGGACTGCAGCTTGTTCGTATGCTGGTCAAAAGGGTCCCGATTTATAAGATACTGTTGCTGTGCGCTGTATTTATCGGAGCGCTGCTGGCGGGTTATTTCGCATTTGGTTATTCGTATATTCGGTCACAATCCGGAAGTTACGGCGAATTATCCATGAACCTGAACGCTTTTATCAATCCGGACGGCGTTTCTTCTCTGCTGACATCCAGGCCGACGCTCCCCCTCCAGTATGAAGGATTTAATTATCTCGGGCTCGGACTGTTATTATTATGCGGTGCGGGTTTATTCTGTACCGGAATGAGTGGCGCAAAAAAAATCGCTCCCTATATTCCTCCGACACTTTTTTTGATCCTGCTGGCGGTATCGAACGAGGGCTATTTTGACCTGCAGCCTGTTTACCGTTTCGATCTGCCGGACAGACTTCATTCGCTGCTTTCGGTTTTTCGCTCATCAGGAAGGCTTGTATGGCCTTTGTATTACCTTGTTTTGTTTTCATCTGTTTATTTCCTGTCACGGTCTTCGCTCAATAAAAAATTCCTTTGCTGCCTGGCAGCTGTTTGTGCTTTGCTGCAAATCGCCGACCTTTATAATTTCTGCCTGAATGCCGCGGAAAGATTCCGTGATCCGGTAAATATCATCGCTGAACTTCCTCCGGATCTGGATAAAGTGATCCCGGAAAATGCCATGCATCTGTATGTATCAGACGGAGATTCAAAATCAATAGACGCATTGGCTCTATTTGCCGCGGATCGGCATCTGTCTTATAACCATATGGCGAATGCCCGTGATATCAAGCATGTTTTTGGCGGTGAGAAAATCGATATGAAGACGCTGAATTGTGATATGGTCCAACCGGATGCGGTTTATCTGTATCTGCGGCAGGAGGATATACCGGAAGCACTTGCAGCCTGCAGAAATCTTGTGTTCAGGGATATTGATGAATGGAGATTATATCTCACAAATGACTGAGCGGAATGAGAACAATATCACAGCTGCAGTTCGTGTAATTTTACAAAAAATAACAACAGCCATCCATGATAACCGGATGGCTGCTGTTTTTTATAAAACGGATATGTTTATTCGAAGGGCGGAAGTGTTCCGGAATCATCATTGTTTTCCGGAATTTCAGCAGCCGGTTTTTCATCAATATTCTCGGCAGGAGCATCAGCTTCGATGATCTCTTCAGCCGTCTCTGCTGCGTTTTCTGCGGCGTCCCGGATTTCTTCCACAGCTGTTTCAGCGGTGTCCTGTAAATCTTCAGTCACATCTTCAACGAGATCCTGTACATTCCCGGAGGCTTCCTGTGTTTTGTTCAAAACATCTTCAGCGATGTTTTCAACTGCGTCCGCTGTTTCGTCTATTACCTCTTCTGCAGACTCCTGAACTTCTTCGACGACCTCACCCGCATAGCTCCGGGCATCTTCAGCGGCTTTTTCGATATCCTCTACCTTGGTGAAAGGAGCTTCCTGAATCATATCGTCAGCGGCATTGTTTACTGTCCCGCGGACGGGCCGTACCGGGGTATGCCAGGGATTCAGATTATCCCATAACTGTCCCACCAGATTCCCGATGATCGCAGTTCCGTACGGTGCGGTAAAGATGATCCCGACAAAGCAGACGACAACGCCCAGGGACTGGATCAATCCGGCAACAATAGCCAGCAGTTCAACGATGATAAATGCCGAGAGGTTGGCTTTGATGCAGTTGAAAGCATCAGAAAAATCAAGGCAGGCTTTGATTTGATCGGTTTCAGCCAGTTTGATCGTTCCATATGTCCCAAGTATGCTGATCGCGAGAGAAAGAACGAAGGATAACAGACTGCCGAAACAGCTCATACCGGTATAAAATGCCTGCGCGAAATCACTGCTGTTACCGGCTCCTGCCGCACCTGAAATCAGGTTCACAATGCAGCTGAGAATGATGACCGGAATGGAGTAAATCAGGCTGACAACAAACAATTTCAGGCCGAGAGTCAAAAAGTAAGAGAAATGTGTCGCCGGAATAATATCCGTGCGGTTCGCTTTGACACGGCGTACGATTTCAACCATCCAGCCCAAAAGATATAACTGCCCGATGACCGGGATCAGAGAAATCAAGCCGGCAATCAAAATCTTGGAAAGCCAGTTTTTATCCTCAAAAACATAAGAAAAAGCTCGTGAATAATTCATTATTCTCTCCTTTCTATTTTAGAGCTCACTTTATATAATTTACCGCAAACGGGACAGAGTGCTTCGCATGGCGCGGTAACGTATGTTCCTGTGTTTACCGGAGCTTTGTCCCGCGCCTGTTTCCCGGGGGCTTGAAACCTGTCCCGTATGAGGAGGACGGTGTCCGTACCTGATATGATTCAGGCCATGAGCTTCGCTCCCAGTACTCCTGTCCGGAATTTCGCGCTCTTTTTTACCTCACCGGTTTACCCGGCGGACACCTTTATCCGTTCTATGTTAAATATAACGAAAAAACGGAAAAAAGTTTATTAGAATCTGATTAAATCAATTAGAAATGGATAAATTTATCCACTTTAATAACAAACAGGACACCTTCCTGTTTGTTATTTGAGTTATCAACGGTCTGTTTAATAATGTCAACTGCCTCATCCAGCTGTTCATCATCAACGCCAACCAGAAGTGTAGAGTTTCCGCGGCGAAGGAATCCACCGCTGGAAGCAATTTGTGTGACACGGAATTTCCGCTCGGTCAGAGCAAGAGAAACTGAGTCACGATTGCTGTCCGGAATGATAGTGATAATCAGTTTCATAGAACATACTCTCTTATAATTTTATAGATTTTTCCGCAGAAATGCCGAAAATCGCGGCTCCGCCGACTGCGATCTGTGTCGGAGAGGGGATGGCAAGATGTGCATTTTCGATCGGAACGGCGATGAACTCAATCCGCTGGGAGCAGGTACTGTGCAGAATATCCAGAATCGTTTCATTTTTCCCTTCAGGGATCTGTATGATCAGGGTAACATTTTTCCGCCCGAGAAAACCGCCGACACTGGGCAGCTGAAAGGATGTGATATTATTTGCTTTCAGTGCGTGTTCTGCGATATCAGCATCTTGTGACTGGACAACTGCTATCAGAAGGTTGCTTTCCTGTTCCGATTCCATAATATCCTCCTCTGCACGAAATGACCGTACTCCTAATTATAACAAATTTTCAGTCAATTGGGAATTCTCGTTTTCACAAATTATTGACCTCATCCCATCTGCGTATTACAATGATAAAAACGTTCTGAAAAAAGATGATTTTATTTCACAGGGAAAGCCGGTGAGTTATGGGGATGTGGAATAATATTGCAGAATCCTGTTTGGGCAGAGATCATGGAAAACATGGAAAACAAAAATGACTTGACTCATAAAAAAATACCGGAAAACGAAAAAATCTCACCGGAAAGAGCCGGAACGAGCATAAACAGGCCCGGCAATACCACAAAAAAGAAATGCTGCCTGAAATGGCTGTTGGTCTCCTGCGGAATAATGGCATTTGTTATTCTCATTTTGGCAGTTTTCTACGCATATACGATGCGTTATCTTCCGGATGTTTCCAATTTGCGTGCCAAAGCATCTCAATTTGAAACCATGCGGATCTTTGACCGGAAGGAAAACCTTCTGTATGAGATCGTTCCGCCGGAAGCCGGACGCAGGGATTATGTAACGCTGGATAAAATATCTCCATATGTATTGGCTTGTGTAATCGCTGCCGAAGACCGGGATTATTATGATCATCCCGGATTTGACATCAATGCAATTTTTCGGGCATTGTTTCAGAACGCGGAAGCAGGTTCAACTGTTTCCGGCGCTTCTACCATCACACAGCAGCTTGCGCGGAATTTGCTGATACCGCAGCAGGAACGAAATGAACGGACAATATCGCGTAAGGTCAAAGAAATCATTCTGGCGGCTGAGATCAACCGTCAATATTCAAAAGATGAGATTCTGGAGATTTATCTGAATGAAAATTATTACGGCAACCATGCTTATGGTATTGAGGCTGCCGCACAGACCTATTTTCGGAAATCAGCGAAGAACCTGGACTTTGCCCAGTCTGCATTTCTTGCAGGGCTGCCCCAGGCTCCCGGATATTATGATATTTTCAATAACCGTGAAGCTGTTATGGCCCGTCTGGAGACCGTATTGCTTCTGACATATAATCTGAGCAATACTAGAACCTGTATTTCAGTACGGAACGGAGCGGAATGTATATCTGTCGATCCGCTGATGGTCAGTAATGCAATTACAGAGATCGGGGAATATCCTTTTACACCGGGTAATTTCGACATTCGGTATCCGCATTGGGTGAATTATGTTTATTCCCTTCTGGAAAAACAATTCGGCGGAGAGACATTATACAGGTCCGGGTTTACAGTGTATACAACGATCGATCCGGACCTGCAGGATATTTCCGAGAAGAGACTGAAAGAGCAAATGGGATCTATGTCTGAATTTAATGCGTATAACGGCGCAGTGGTCATTCTCGATCCGAAAAACGGTGATATTCTCGCAATGATCGGTTCACCCGATTTTGATGATTCGGAACACGCGGGACAGATCAATATGGCAGTTTCAGCGCGGCAGCCGGGATCAGCCATCAAGCCATTGATTTACGCGGCGGCTTTCGAAAAAGGCTGGACACCCGCGACCCTGGTTTGGGATGTGGAAACGGATTTTTCCCCGACCTGCAGGGAAGAAGACCGACTGTATTCACCGCCTTATCATCCGACGAATTATGACGGAAAATTTCACGGTCCGGTTCTGGTCCGGGAAGCCCTGGCTTCATCATTGAACATTCCGGCAGTAAAAGCGCTGCAGTATACAGGAGTATATGATGACCCCGGGACAGAAAGAGAGGACGGTTTTATCCCGTTTGCAAAGAGGCTCCATGTCAATTCATTGGACAAAGCTGGCTTCGGATTGTCTGTAGCCCTGGGCGGAGGTGAAATTACTTTGTTGGAATTGACGAATGCTTATGCGGTTTTTGCTGACAACGGTGAATATATTCAGAACCGGGCTGTGCTGCGCATTGAGGATCATCTGGGGAACACGATCTATTCCGCCGGAGAACAGGTCCCGGAAAAAGTCCTGAATGAAGAATATGCATTTCAAATCAATTCAATTCTTTCAGATGATTCGGCGAGAACACTTGGTTTTGCTGCGGGTTCAATTTTGAATGTTTCGTTTCCTGCCGCTGTAAAGACCGGTACGACAAATGATTACCGGGATAATTGGACGATTGGATATAACGCTGATATCGCAGTAGGGGTCTGGGTAGGAAATGCGGATAACAGCCCGATGTCAGGATCTACCGGCTTTTCCGGTGCTGCGCCTGTATGGCATAATATCATGGAAGATGCAGCCATGCTAAAGCCTGATATCCGGAACGGTGCTTTCTATCGTCCCTCAGGCATTGTTGATTCGATCATCTGTTCTCTATCCGGTACCCTGCCGGATGAAAACTGCACAGAAAAGAAATGGGAATTTTTCGCGAAATATCAGCCGCCCTTATCGGAAAATGAAGGATTGATCAGGCAGTATTATACGGATACCTGGAGCGGAAAACTCGTTTCAGAAGCCTGCATACAAAACGCCGAGCTGAAAAAATATCTCGATGTCAGGGAGCCGGAAGCACGGGCATGGATCAGGAATACCGCGGAAGGACGGGCATGGGCAGAAATGAACCGGTTTTCCGACCTTGATTTTATCCCTGAGGGGGATATCCTGCTCCCTCCCTGCGGGACTCCTGTGCTTGATATCATATCACCTGCGGACGGAACTGTTATCTATGATGACCATGTTGATATAATTGCTGTGGTATATGCGCTTGACGGTGTCTATGATTACAGTGTCGAATTTGCGGAAGCATCTGAACCGGAAAGCTGGCATATTATCGAAAATAATCTTCGGGAGCCTCATTATTCTCCGGAAAAAATTACTGAATTATATCTTGGAAATATCGGGGATGACAGCTGTCTGATCCGGATCCGTATGTCAAAAGGTGACGGCAGATATTATGAGAAGATAAATGCATTCGCGGTACAAATTGACCGGACAGATCAGGAATCCGGGATTTATATTCCAGATTGGGACGAAAAGCCCGTTCATGAAGAAAGTAATATCGTAAGTGAATACGATTTTTATTACGCCGGGGATTATTCGGAACTTGAATTTGACGATGAATGAGGCAATGAAAAGATCCCTGCCCGGATCTTTATAATAAAAAACAGACAGTTATAAAAAAATCTGATAGTATAAGGTATCCGGTGCCTGATTGAGCGGATCAAAAGTGAGCGCAGAAATTAAAAAAGGTGACCGACGCGAAAGTGTGCGAATCTTATAAAGAGCCCGATATCCATTAATCGGTGGAATGGTTCGTGAAGCGGCAGGAATTCAGTTGCGGGGCGAAGCCCGGGAGCAGGATCATAATTCAGCGCAGCGGTTATTTTTAGATCTCGCTTTCGCAAACGCATAAATATTCGATCCCGCAGTTTGCGAAGCACACTGTTCCGCATTCAGAGGGTAATTGCAAAGAGAGTTTAACAATCTGTATTGGCCGGAAAGATGCGGCCCCGCAAAATCACAGTTGAGGAAACCGGCCGTTTCAGATAGAATGCCGGTGAAGAAATATGAGAATCAGAAATTTTTCGATCATTCTTATTCTGACTTTATTGATAACTGTAATTTCGGCTTATGCGTATAAACCGGAAATACAGGAAGGGAATGATTCTGCCGCTCTGCCCGATTCAACAGAGGTGCCGACAATTACACCCTCTCCTACAAACACAGTGGTTCCGGCAGATGTTTTAACGCAGGTACCGACTTTTGATGAAACAGTTTTGGCAGAAGAAATCTTCATGGAAGTGACCAAAACACTGGAAGCTTATTGGATCAAACAAACTCCCAGTGTCACCCCGACATTGCCTGACGCAGACCTGAGGACCGGTATGACTATGGTAAATCATGCTGATGGTGAAGAACTTATATTTATCCAAACTGATATGAAAAAAGAAAGCCGCGGATTCTGGTTGTACCGGAATGAAATATCCAATGCCGATTATCATAAATGCATGGAAGAAGGGATGTGTACCGGACCGATAAGCAGCAGATGTGCTGAAGAGAAGAATTATTTCCATAAAAAATCATTTCGTGATCATCCTGTCATAAATATTACACAGAAACAAGCTGAAGCCTACTGTTCCTGGGCAGGAATGGAATTGATGTCAGCCGGTGACTGGCAGGCGGCTGCCGAAATCTTCAGCGATGACCATGGAAATTATGGGCGCAGAGAGAATCTGCCCGTCAAAAATTCAAGCGATGAAACACAGCTTTTCGGAAATGTATGGGAATGGACAAGTGATAATGCTGACCGCGTCAACGCGATCATAGCCGGAGGATCCTGGAAGACCTCTGACGCAGACATTCACGGACGAAGGCTTGGAAAAATGAAGGCAAATCAATGTGCCGATGACGTCGGTTTCCGCTGTGTACGGTATGTTTACTAACGAGAAAAATATGCGCATAGACGTTTGCGGAAGGCCGAATTGAAACATTATTGGAGTTATCAGTTATTTATTATCGATAAGGTTATGAGGTGAATTTATGAAAAAAAATTTGCTTTTTATTTCTCCGGTCATGTTGATCATAATACTGCTGTCTGTATCTTGTGTGGCATCAGCTTCTGATACTCCGGTCAATATGATTTATATACCGTCAGGTTATGCCATGATGGGAGCCGAATACGGTGACCTGACTGCTCAGACAAATGCAAAGCCTAATCATCTGGTGTATCTCGATGATTTTTATATCGATATTACTGAAGTCACAAATGCGGATTATGCCGTATGTGTGGCCGCAGGAAAATGCCGTGCGCCGCAAAAAACAAGTTCGAAAACAAGGGAAAATTATTATGGAAATGTTACTTTCGCGAACTTTCCTGTGGTGAATGTCACCTGGCAGGATGCGGCAGACTATTGTTCCTTTGTAAAAAAACGGCTGCCGACGGAAGCAGAATGGGAAAGAGCCGGCCGCGGTACAGAGGATAACCGCCGTTATCCATGGGGAAATGGATCACCGAAATCAGTCAATATTAATACGACTCAAATTCCCGGAGACACGGAACGGACGAATATTTATGCCAAAGGGGTAAGTCCGTACGGAGTGGCTGATATGCTGGGAAATGTATCGGAATGGGTATCCGATTGGTACGATGGATCAGCGTATAAAAAAAGCGAACGGGAGAACCCGACCGGTCCGGTTTCGGGTACAGAGAAAGTGATACGGGGAAGTTCATTTGAGACAGACCGAAGTGATCTCCATATCACATTGCGTTCCGGAATGGCCCCGGACGATTACAGCGATACTGTCGGTTTCCGCTGTGTATCTGACATTCGCGAAAGCATAAATTATGATTTCAATACGGATGAACCAATAACCTATGAACCGGATTTTGCTTATATCAAAGCCGGAAATGAAAACGGGATCTTTCTGCTTGATGAACCGGGTACCGGATACGGAACAAATCTGATTTGTGTTATCCCGAACGGAGCCGTGATCGAAATACTTGCAGGACCGGTAAGCATCAATTATTCCGATTGGTATCAGGTACAGACACAGGAAGGCAGCCGCGGCTGGACGATCGCCAGCGCGATCGTACATGTTGAATAAGCGGTTCCGAAATGCAATTATCGGGGATATACCGATTGACGATCCGCTAAAAGCAATAGGGGATCATGAAGGTTGTATTAAGAAAAACCTGAATCTGCCATTTTTATAAACGGAGCGTTATGGTTTCCGGAACAGCAAAAAACTGAAAATGACAAAAGAAGAAATATATTGTTTTCTTGACCGAAATAATATTCCTTTTGAAAAAAAGGAACACAGGGCGGTCTATAATATGGAAGAGATGCGGGAAGTGAAACTTCCCCATCCTGAAGCTGAGGCAAAAAACCTGTTTGTTCGTGATGATAAAAAACGAAACTATTACCTGATCACTGTCAAAGGAGATAAACGCATCGATTTGAAACGTTTTCAGGCTCAAAACGGTACACGAAGGTTGTCCTTTGCTTCAGATAATGACTTGATGGAAATATTGGGACTGATCCCGGGCGCAGTCACACCGCTGGGAATACTGAACGATACAGAACATAAGGTGGAGTTCTTTCTGGACGAAGAGTTTACGGAAAGCTCAAACCTGATCGGGGTCCATCCGAATGACAATTCCGCTACTGTGTGGCTGGATCCCAAGGATCTTGTAAAAATGATCCGGGAACACGGAAATCAGGTCAGTATTGTGAGAATAGATTGATCGGTTGAAAGCGATCACAGAAGAAAAGGTTAGGAGAATTTTCAGCATGAAAAATTATAAATTTGAAACTATGCAGCTGCATGTAGGACAGGAACAGGCAGATCCCGCAACCGATGCCCGTGCAGTCCCGATCTATCAGACTACATCGTATGTATTCAAAGACTGCGCACAGGCTGCTGCGCGTTTCGATCTTAAAGAAGACGGGCATATTTACGGCAGACTATCCAATCCGACAGAAGATATCCTTGAAAAACGAGTGGCGGCCCTGGAAGGAGGAGCTGCAGCGGTTGCGCTGGCTTCCGGTGCGGCGGCTGTGACTTACAGTATCATGGCTCTGGCCTCGTCCGGTGATCATATCGTTTCACAAAATACAATTTACGGAGGGAGTTACAATCTTTTCGCGCATACCCTGGAGCCTTACGGGATCACAACAACCTTCGTAGATGCTCACAACATTGATGAAGTTAAAGCCGCGGTCAGGCCCAACACAAAAGCGATCTATCTGGAAACACTCGGCAATCCGAATTCTGATATTCCGGATATTGACGCAATTTCAGAAATAGCCCATGCCCATAACATTCCTCTGGTTATCGACAATACATTCGGAACACCGTACCTGATCCGCCCGATCGAACATGGCGCGGATATCGTTGTTCACTCAGCGACAAAATTCATGGGCGGTCATGGCACAACGCTTGGCGGTATCATTGTTGATTCGGGCAAATTCGACTGGAAGGCTTCCGGAAAATTCCCCCAATTCGCGGCACCCAACCCCAGCTATCATGGCCTTGTTTTCACTGAAGTAGCCGGAAATGCTGCTTTCTCCGCTTATGTACGTTCCATTCTGCTTCGCGATACGGGTGCGGCGATCTCTCCCTTCAATGCTTTTCTCCTGCTTCAGGGTATTGAGACGCTTTCGCTCCGGTTGGAACGGCATGCGGAAAACACGAAAAAAGTTGTAGAATATCTCGCGTCTCATCCTTTGGTTGAAAAAGTAAACCACCCTATGCTGCCCGATCATCCGGATCATGCTCTTTATGAGAAATATTTCCCGAAAGGCGGTGCTTCGATCTTTACATTCAATATCAAAGGCGGAAGAAAAGAAGCTCATGCTTTTATCGATTCTCTGGAGGTTTTCTCACTGCTGGCTAATGTCGCTGATGTGAAGTCTCTGGTTATCCATCCCGCAACGACAACGCATTCCCAGCTCACTGAGGAAGAATTGGCTCAGCAGAATATTTATCAGAACACGATCCGTCTTTCTATCGGGACAGAACACATTGATGATATCATCGCTGATCTTGAAAAGGGATTTTCTTCGATAAGTAAAGCATGAGATCGTCCGAACTGAAGTTTTATATTAGGAATTATTAATTTATATACGTGAAAGAAGAAAATGGTTCGTTATATGAAGTTATAGAGCAGTACCCCAAAAAGTAGGAATAACTGCCCGGGAATCATAAAAAGAGGAAAAAAATGCCGATTAAAATACCGATCGATCTGCCGGCAACGCAGACGCTTCATGAAGAAAACATTTTTGTAATTAACACGAACAGGGCTGAAACTCAGGATATCCGTCCGCTCCGGATCCTGATGCTGAATCTGATGCCGACCAAGATCACGACTGAAACACAATTTGCCCGGGTTTTGGGAAATACCCCGCTGCAGATCGAACTTGAACTGATGAGTGTCCGCAGCCATATACCAGCAAATGTGTCCCAGGATCACATGCTTGCGTTTTATAAAGAATTCGCTGATGTAAAAGACGAATTCTTTGACGGCATGGTCATAACAGGCGCTCCGGTAGAACACCTTCCTTTTGAGACGGTCGATTATTGGGATGAACTGTGTATGATCATGGAATGGACAAAATCCCATGTATACAGTACGCTGCATATATGCTGGGGAGCCCAGGCTGCGCTGTATTATCATTACGGTATTCCCAAAATCCCGCTGGATGAAAAGCTGTTCGGTGTATTTGAGCATCAGGTGATCCATAAAGGATCCATCCTCTTCCGGGGGTTTGACGATACGTTCCTGATCCCCCATTCCCGGCATACGACTTTCAGCAGGGATGCGGTCGTAAATACACCCGGTCTCAAGATCCTGGCTGAGAGCGAAAAAGCAGGGGTTTATGCCATTTCTACCGATGGAGGCCGACAGATCTTTCTGACCGGACATGCGGAATATGATCCGAACACTCTGGAACTTGAATATCTGCGTGATAAAAATGCCGGTCTGCCGATCCATGTTCCGGATAATTATTACCCCAATGATGATGATACGCAGAGGCCGCTTGTGCGTTGGCGTTCCTGCGCTAATCTGCTGTATTCCAACTGGCTCAACTATTTCGTGTATCAGGCAACACCGTATAATGTGCTGACGATCCCGCCGTTTGAGATCAGGCGCTGACAGGCCAGCAGATCCCGGCGTCTTTTTATGAGAAGGCGTGTCCGGATCGATACAGGCTCTTTGTAAAGTGAATTGAGCTCTTACAGTTATATTTTGAAAAGCCGCAGAGTGATCTGCGGCTTTTTGAAATGAGAGGGAATCATATTGACGATTGGTATGAAATAAACTATAATAAGTTTATGGTCAAGAGTAATTCATATTCGAAACAAAAAAGGAGAAAAATATGAAGAAGTCTGTTGTATTTTTGAGTCTGCTTATGGCTCTGCTCGTGGTTCTGACCGCGTCCGCGTCTCAGGATACCATTACTATCGGTGTGGCGAATGATATCACTACGCTTGATCCGCAGGCGTCCAACACCGACGCAAATATGATGGCTTTCACGCTTACGCATGAAACGCTTGTTCAGATCGATCCGGAAACCGGCGATATTATCCCGGGGCTGGCGGAATCCTGGGAAGTCAGCGACGACGGTAAGGTTTTTACCTTCCACATTCCGTCCGGCGTCCAGTTCACTGACGGGACTCCCTGCACAGCCAATGATGTGAAATTCACCTATACCATCGCGAAAGATTCCTCCTTCGCCAACGCGAAAGTCAGTGATGTGGTGGATATCCAGGTCCCGGATGACAACACTGTCGTCATCACCCTTTCCCGCGCCAACCAGGAATTCCTTCTCCTGATGGCCCACCGCGGTATGTCTATCCTTTCCGAAGCCCTGGTCACTGCTGACAAGACAGAAGGACCGAAGATCGGAACCGGTATGTTCTCCGTTGAAAACTGGGTCCCCGGCGACTATATTTCCTTCGTCCGCAATGAAAATTACCGCGGCGGCGCGGCACCTACCCGCCGTATCGTCTTCAAACTCTTCAAGGAAGCTTCCACCCGCCTGATCGCACTGCAGACCGGTGAAATCGATGTCTGCGTTGATCCTGCCGCGACAGATCTCTATCACATCGAAGAAGATCCGAAACTGGCTCTGGTAAAAGTTCCGAATGTGGTTATGATCTACATTGCTATCCAGAATGACAAACCGGGTCTTGACAATGTTCATGTCCGCAAAGCCATCGCCTATGCTTCCAATAAGGAAGATATGATCTTCGCAGCCCTCAACGGCGAAGGTACAGTCCATAACAACTACATCAACGCCGGCCAGTTCGGCCTGAACCCCAATATCCATGTCTATGAATATGATCTGGACAAGGCAGCCGAGGAACTGGAACTTTCCGGTTACAAACCGGGCGACCTGAATTTCAAGGTCATGGTCGACAAGGAATTCAAGAAGACCGCGGCGCTGATCCTGCAGGGTGACCTGGATGAGATCGGTATCGGCCTGGAACTTGAGGAACTGGAAACCGCAGCCCTGAAGGGCCGTCTGAATGACGCTGCTCTGGATTATGAACTCTGCCTCTACCAGTGGACTGACGCCGACGGCACCGACTTCACGGTCCGCAACATGTACGGCTCCTTCGTCCAGGAAGACGGCACGCTGAAGAAGAACGGTTCCAACCGTGCCAACCTGAAGGATCCTGTCCTCAATGAGATGATCGACACCGCGCTGGTTGAAATCGATACCGAAAAACGTGAACAGGAATACTTCGAGATCGAAGATTATCTCGATGAGATCGTCCCGATCGTCCCGCTGTGGACTTCTTTCGTCAACATCGGTACCAAAGCCGAAGTGGAAGGCGCTGTCTGGATGCCGACTGCCAAACATGACTATCGTCTGATCCAGATCCCGTAATATAAGATACTGTTGTTTATGCCGGGCAATATGGATAGCATATTGCCCGGCTTTTTGAGTAAAATTCAAAACTGGTAGAAAAAGAAAGTTGGGAATTCATGTGGCGATATATTGCTAAACGATTATTAATGCTGATTCCCGTTCTGCTTGCGGTAGCTTTTGTTATTTATGCAATTATGAATGTTGCGGAAGGCGATCCGGTATATTCCGTTGCCGGCGCAGATGCCACAGAAGAACAGCTTGCCGCTTTACGTGAAGAAATGGGCCTGAACGGTTCATTGGTTGAACGGTATTTCCGGTATATCGGAAATTTATTGAAGGGCGACCTGGGAATCTCCTATGTTTCCAAACAGGATGTAATGAAAATTTATCTGCAGCGACTGCCGAATACGCTGAAGCTTGCTACCATGACAATGATCTTCGCGACACTGATCGCTTTGCCATTGGGTATCATTGCCGCGGTAAACCAGAACAGCTGGATCGACACGATTTCAATGGTTCTGGCTTTGATCGGTCTTTCCATGCCGAATTTCTGGCTTGGTTTGCTGCTGATCATTTTGTTTTCGCTAAAGCTCGGCTGGTTCCCGTCGGGTGGGAATGAAGGCTTCAAAAGTATCATCCTGCCTGCATTTACCGTCGGCGCCGGTCTGGCGGCTCTTCTGACCAGGACCACCCGGTCTTCCATGCTGGATGTGATCCGTCAGGATTATCTGCGTACGGCACGCGCTAAGGGCGTACCGGAAAAGACCATCATCCGAAAACACGCGCTGCGAAACGCGCTGATCCCGATCATCACGATTTTCGGCGTTCAGTTCAGCAACGTGCTGGGCGGATCAGTGCTTGCGGAAACTGTATTTGCCTGGCCGGGTGTCGGACGTCTTGTGGTCGATGCTATTGACCAGCGGGATATCCCTACTGTTACCGGTGCCCTGGTGATGACCACGATGCTGGTGACGATAGTCAACCTGATGATCGATATTGTTTACGCTTTTGTCGATCCCCGCATTAAAGCAAAATATTCAAAGTAAGGGGGAGCCATGGCAGAAGAAAAAGAAATTCGTGCCCATCAAAAATATAAGAAGCGCAGTTCCATGGGTATGGTCTGGCACCAGCTCAAAAAGAACAAAGGCGCGATTATCGGGCTGATCCTTATTTCATTGGTTATCATTTTGGCATTGTGCGCTCCGCTGATCTATGATTACAAGACAGATATCGTCAAGAATCATGTCCGTGACCGAATGCAGCCCCCGAATGCGGAACACTGGTTTGGTACCGACGATCTTGGACGGGACATTCTGGCCCGTGTTATCTGGGGCGCCCGCTATTCACTGGCTGTCGGTGTGGTGGCTGTCATGTTCGCGCTGGTCGTCGGAGTCACGCTCGGAGCGATCGCAGGGTATGTCGGCGGCGTGTTTGAAGACATAGTAATGCGTATATGTGATATCTTCTCGTCTATCCCCAGCGTACTTCTCGCGATTGCCGTTGTCTCGGCTATGGGGAAGAGTACGATCAATCTGATGATCGCGGTGGGACTCGCGAGTTCCGCTCCGTTCACTCGGGTCGCGCGCGCCGCGGTGCTGGTTGTACGGGATGAGGAATATGTGGAAGCCGCCCGCGCTATCGGTATGCGGGACTGGCAGATCATCCTTGAGCATATTTTACCAAACTGTGTCTCTCAGATCATCGTTCAGGCAACATTGCGTGTAGGTTCAGCAATCATCTCGGCTGCCCAGTTGAGTTTTCTCGGCCTGGGCGTACCGGCTCCTGCTCCGGAATGGGGCTCGATGCTTTCGACCGGCCGGCAGTTTATCCGTGATTACAGCTATATGACGCTGTTCCCGGGTCTCGCGATCATGCTGTGCGTTCTCTCCCTGAACCTGCTGGGGGACGGCCTGCGGGATGCGCTGGATCCGAAATTGAAACGCTGAGGATGAAATTATGAGCGAAAAAGAAATCAATAAAGTCCAAAAGATTCTTGACGTAAAAAATCTGACTGTGCGTTTCGAAACGGAAGACGGGATCGTACGGGCAGTAAACGGAATTGATCTGGAATTGGGATACCATCGAACACTGGGCCTCGTCGGTGAAACCGGTGCGGGAAAAACCACTACGGCGCTTGCGCTGCTGCGTCTGGTACAGATCCCGCCGGGAGTGGTGGAATGTGACAAACTGGAGATCGGCGGACGGGATATCCGTGAGCTTTCCATGGAGCGGCTGGAACAGATCCGCGGAAAAGATATTTCCATGATCTTTCAGGATCCCATGACCGCGCTGAATCCGGTATTTACGGTCGGCGATCAGATCGCTGAAAGTCTGGAGCTGCATGAACATCTGAATCATGAACAGGCTCTGGAACGCGCCGGAGATATGCTGGAAATGGTCGGCATCCCCCGTGCCCGCGGAAAAGAATATCCGCATCAGTTTTCCGGCGGCATGAAACAGCGTGTCGTTATCGCGATCGCCCTGGCATGCAACCCGAAACTGCTGATAGCGGACGAACCGACGACCGCGCTGGACGTTACGATCCAGGCACAGGTTCTGGAACTGATGAATGACCTGAAAACCAAATACGACACTTCCATGATCATGATCACTCATGACCTGGGTATCGTCGCGGAAGTCTGCGATGAGGTCGCGGTCATGTATGCCGGACGGATCATTGAACTGGGGACGCTGGAAGATGTGTTCCGGGAAACGATGCACCCTTATACGGAAGGGCTTTTCAATTCCCTTCCGAATATCAAGAACCGCACAGCCCGGCTGAAACCGATCATGGGGCTGATGCCGGATCCGACAAATCTGCCTCCGGGATGCGCTTTCGCTCCGCGATGTAACTATGCGACGGAAGAATGTACAAAGAAAGTTCCTGAACTGAGATCTGTCAGCGCTACTCACAAGTGCGCCTGCTGTGCGTACGAAAGGGAAGGTTTCTGCATCGAAAGGAGAGCGAAGAAATGAGCGATACCATTCTTGATGTCAGACATTTGAAAAAGTATTTTAAAACCGGTAAGGGAATGCTGCATGCGGTCGATGATATCAGCTTTACCATTGAGCGTGGGAAAACTCTTGGGCTTGTGGGAGAATCCGGATGCGGGAAATCTACGACCGGACGGGCGATCCTTCGCCTGATCGAACCGACCTCCGGTGAGGTGTTCTTTGAGGGCACGGATATCGTTAAGCTGAGCGGCAGCGAGATGCGCAAAAAGCGCAAGGATATGCAGATCATTTTCCAGGATCCTTTCTCTTCCCTCGATCCGAAGAAGACGGTCAGCCAGGCAATTTCCGAGCCGATCCGCATCGCAAAGATCCTGAAAAATAAGCGGGACATCGAAGACCGCGTGATGGAACTGATGGCGACTGTAGGGTTGGCGGAACGACTGGTCAATACATATCCGCATGAACTGGACGGCGGACGCCGTCAGCGTATCGGGATCGCCCGTGCACTGGCGATGGAACCGAAACTGATCATCTGTGACGAACCGGTATCGGCACTGGATGTTTCCATCCAGGCGCAGATCCTGAACCTGATGGATGACCTGCAGGACAAGCTGGACCTGACCTATATTTTTATCACCCATGACCTTGCGGTAGTGAACCATTTTGCCGATGAGATCGCGGTGATGTATCTTGGCGGGATCGTGGAAAAGGCTCCTTCCGAGGAATTGTTCACGAATCCTATCCATCCATACACCCGGGCGCTGCTTTCTGCGATCCCGGTACCGGATCTTGACCATAAGCGTGAACGTATCTCACTGAAGGGTGAGATCACCAGCCCCGTCAATCTGCCGAATGAGTGCCGGTTCGCGAACCGTTGTTATGAATGTGTGGATAAGACCTGCCGTGCCGGTATTCCGCCGCTTGTTGAGGTTTCTCCTAACCATTTTGTTGCCTGCTGCATGCATACCTGATCACGGCCCGTGGACAATGATATCGGGAAGGAATTTTCCAATATCGATTCAGCCCATCATTATTGAATTATCAGTAAATTACGTAAAGAACCCCGGAAAACCCGGGGTTCTGATTTTAAAGACGCGGAAATTATCCGGGAAAAAGCGATATAATTACCCCGAAAGGAAATATGTCTGATGAAACGATTTATTCTTCTTTTGAACCATGATGACAAATCGCTGACCGAATATCTTCAGCGCTGTCTGGAAAAAGGAGAAAAACTCGAAAAAGTTTCGGGAAATATTTTTACTTTTCAGAAAGAACCTTATGATAACAGCCGCATTGCCGTGGTGACTTATGCCAATGATGATCCGGATCTGAAGATGAAGTTTCAGATCGAGGACTATTCTGCCCTGATGAAAAAGCGTGGCTGGCGCACACTTTGTGTCGGCGGCCCGGAAGATATCTTTGATTCGAAACGCCATGTTTTCCTGATAACAGATCAGGCCGAGATCCCGTTCCCTATGACAAGCACGGAACTGGCCCGGAAAGCGAACAGACGTGAGGAGCGATCCCTGATCCGCTGCATCGCGATGCTCCTGCTCCTGCTGGGATTCGCGATATTCTTCATCCATCATGATCCGGATGTCTTATTAGCCTCTTCTCACATTCTTATCTCCGGTGCCGCGGCTTTTGTTTTTTGTGTGGCATCCTGGATATTCTGTGGTAAAGGAGTGACCAGAATACTCAGGAAGGACCGGGATTTTTCGGAAAATAGTTTTCTCAATATCGATAAGGCTGTGTTTTGCTGTCTGGCAGCCATTATCTGCATTCTGGTCGGTCTTCTTATTGATCTGTACCGTTATCCTGATACAGGTAAAACCGTATTGACAGGTGAGCAGCGCTTTATGGTTTATAATGATGATCTTCCCCTGACGCTCGAGGATCTTGACCTTCCCGTAAAAGGTGCTTTTCGAAGCAGCCGGAAAACAGACCGGAAATCTTTTCTCGCGGAAAGTCTGACAGCTTCGGATCAGAGTTTTTCAGATCCGAAAGGAACGGATAACCTGAGCCTGGTTTCTTACACGCTTATCCGATGCAGATGGCAGCCTCTACTGAGATGGATCGCGGCGCGGAAGGGGATGAATCGATTCCCCGTTACGGAGGATATGAACGGGATCTGGCACAGCAGTGAAGTACATTCAGACCAAAGTCATCGTCTCACAGCGCTTTATCCCGATTCGGTTCTGTTTTTGTCTTCTTCCGGTGATATATCAGAGACCGATCCGGAGATCGTCCTGGA
>DAIMGK010000030.1:0-34065 GCA_036723985.1 Flexilinea sp. | reverse complement strand
CGGCAGATGCTGCTGAAACCGTCAAAACCAGAGCGGCGGCTAAAATCAAAACGATAAGTTTCTTCATAAGATTATTTATTTCCTTTCCTTCGTTTCCATATTTGTGCGGAAACATCCGTGATTATACTTATCCCCCTGTTATTTGTCCAATACCTGTAATCAATCTGTTGCTATAGATTTAACCTATAACATTTTTTGCGGGACCGTAACCGGAGACTCAGTATTGAGTCGAAGGTGACAGTCCGGCCTTACATTATAATAAGGTGTGTTGAAAAAAATAACCGCCCGCGGGCAGGATCTTCCGGCTCAGAGAAAACTGCACCGTGATCCGCAGAAACCGCGGCAGCAGAGGAGGATCGAAAAATGTTGGAAATCGGTACCAAAGCCCCGGAGTTTTCACTTCCGGACCAGAACGGAGAAATGCGCTCCCTTTCCGATTACAGGGGACAGAAAGTTGTCCTGTATTTTTATCCGAAGGACATGACCTCGGGCTGTACGAAACAGGCCTGTTCCTTTGGTGAGCTGTACCCGCAGTTCCGGGAAAAAGGCGCTGCAGTTCTCGGGGTAAGCAAAGACAGTGTGGCGTCCCATAAGAAATTTGAGGAAAAATACGGACTGCCGTTCACATTGCTGTCTGACACGGAGAAAACGGTCATTCAGGCGTATGATGTCTGGAAGGAAAAGAAGAACTACGGCAAGGTGAGCATGGGCGTTGTGCGGACGACCTATCTGATCGATGAAGATGGTATGATCGTCAAGGCTTTCGGCAATGTAAAAGCCGCTGATAATCCGGCACAGATGCTGGAACAGCTGCAGTAAGGGTTTCGATTTTGAATGGACAGAGCCTTCAGTGATGACCGGTATTACTGAAGGCTCTTGTTTTTATTGATCACTGAATATGTTCTTTTACCGGTGACAGTTCCGCTTCGCGTAACCGTCCCCGTGGAAAACTGATGTCAGATCAGGTCTGCCATGGTCTTTCCTTTGCCGGCGGACTTTTCGAAATCACGGATGAAGTCTGCCACGGCTCCGTCGATCGCCGCGTTTTTGACAAAAGCGTCAATGACGGACGGCGCGCAGGTGGCGGCGGCGATGCCGTAAACACAAAGCGAAAGGACCTGCTGGCTGTTCTTGAAAGAGGCTGCCAGGATCTCCGTATCGTAATTATGCATTGTGAAGATATCCTGTATCTCCCGAACGACCTGGACGCCGTCAAAGCCCATATTGTCGATGCGGTTTATATACGGCGCGACATAATCGGCTCCGGCTTTGGCTGCCAGATACGCCTGCATCGGGGTGTAGACCACTGTCCCGCAGGTGCGGATCCCTTCTTCCTTCAGCGCCCGTATCGCTTTGAATCCTTCCGGGATCGAAGGGATCTTCACGATGGTCTTTCCTCCCAGCAGATCAACGATCGCGTGCGCGTCCCGGATGATGTCACCGGCTTCTGTCGGGATCGCCTGGGCGAAGATCGTCTTTTCCGGACCGAGGATCCCGCGGATCTCTTTCAGGACTTCGATGGGATCCCTGCCCGTCCTGGCAAGGATCGAGGGATTGGTGGTCACACCGTCGATCGGGTAAAGGTCGATCAGTCTGCGGATCTCATTAACATCGGCGTCATCGATAAACAGTTTCATGTTGTTCTCCTGCTGCAATTGCTCACTTCATAAATGTAACATGATTCTAACATAAAAAAATCTGTCTGAAATAATAAGTATCTGTTCATTCATTCACAAAAATATGCTGTCATTCTGGTAAAATAACTGCAAAAAAAGATGAACTCATGGAGGAAATTCTATGATAGAAGATTTATGGAAAAAATATAAAGGGATGATCCTGTACGTGGTTTTCGGCGGCCTTACAACTGTCGTCAATATGGTGGCCTATTATGTCTGTTACAACGTGCTGCATATTGCCAATGTTCCGTCCACGGCCATCGCCTGGGTCCTCGCGGTGCTGTTTGCTTTTATCACCAACAAGTTATGGGTATTCGAAAGCAAATCTTTTGATTCGGAAACGCTGAAGCATGAGATACCCTCTTTCTTCGGCTGCCGGCTGGCGACGGGGATCCTGGACATTGTGATCATGTACCTGTCGGTCGATGTGGCGCATTTCAACCCGACCCTCTGGAAGCTTATCAGCAATGTTCTGGTGGTGATCATCAACTATATCGCCTCAAAACTGTTGATCTTCAAGAAAAAGGAAGAGTAGTTATCAGTGGTCAGTGGCCGGTGGGCAGTGATCGGAAGATAGTGGTGTCGGGATCCCTGCTGAGAGTCCCGACACTTTTTTTTATGATAAACGATTCACAGGTAAGCCGGTTTCCGGTGTAAACGGCAGCTGCCATTCACGGGGCAGACTGGGACAGAGGGGACGGTTCACGTGTGTCCCGGTATCGGGACACCGCGAAATGTCCCCTCTGTCCCAATTCGAGGGGAACAGCCAACGGAGGTTTGGTCCGTGCCATGGTCACAAGCGATCCGTCCCCATTGTCCCATATTAACCGGTTCCCTGCCCCGTGAATTGTCACGAACAGTAACTTTTTTCAGTAATAAAATTTTTCTTGTATATACAAAAGTGTCTTTATTTCGATTAAAATTTCCCCATCATTTTACTGGTCAAAGAGAAACCGGCAGATCTACGGATGTAAACGGTGGAAACCGTTTGATCAATATATATATTCAGAAAGGTTTAACTCATGAATTCCAAATTGTCATTATCAAAGTTTTTTTCGCTCTTTATCGCGATCGTTCTGGTTTTGACAGCCTCTGTCACTGTTTTCGCGCAGGAAGGCGCGACTGCCATTGATAAAGAAGCTTTCGACGCGCTTCTGGCGACCGGCCCCGTTGCCGATGACGCCGCGATCGCCGCGAGCTCCTGGGCTTCCGCGGTCAAGGAAGCCGGTATCCTGCGTGTCGGCGGTACCCGCACTTCCTTCCTCTTCAGCCAGCTGGATGAAACAGACAACGGCATCCGCGGTTTTGACGCGGGCCTGTATCAGCTGCTTGCCCGCTATATCCTGGGCGATCAGTCCAAATTTGACGTGACACAGGTCACCTCTTCCACCCGCGAATCCGTCCTGACCAGCAGCCAGGTCGATGTGGTCTTCGCGACCTATTCCATTACCCCCTCCCGCGCGGAAGTGATTTCCTTCGCCGGTCCGTACTACACCTCCCAGCAGGCGATCCTCGTGAAGAACGGCAACACCGAGATCAGCGGCGTTGAAGACCTTGCCGATAAGATTGTCGGGACTCAGGCCGGCTCCACCGGTCCGGCTATCCTGGAAGAATACGCCCCGGATGCCATCGTTCAGGAATTTGAAGATGACCTCCAGGCCCGGACCGCTGTCGAACAGGGCCGCGCTGACGCTTATGTGACGGACTACACCCTGATCCTCAACTCCATCGTGAAGAACCCCGGCGCTTACGCCATTGCCGGTGATGTCTTCGGTCCGGAAGACAATTACGGTATCGGTCTGCCGAAGGATTCCGACGGCGTCGCTTTCGTGAACGACTTCCTTAAGGTCATTGAAGAAAACGGCCTCTGGGCGCAGCTCTGGCAGGTCAGCCTCGGTGACCGCACCGGTATCGACACCGCCCCCGCCGCCCCCGCGATCGCGGAATAATATAGGGTCGGCAGTCAACGTTTTTTCGCTGACATCCGATGCCGATTAAAACGTACAAAACGGGACTGTCTCCGAAGACCCGGAATCGGGTCGCAGGAGACTGTCCCAAAACAGCGGCCCTGAATCGTTACAAAAAAATGCTGATAACCAATAACTATCGACTATTGACAAAAAACTATTGACTAAATTATGAGTATAAGTGCACTTCTTTCCCAATACGGCGACCGTTACCTTCTGGCACTGCTGACGACCTGGAAGCTGACGGTTTTTTCCTTCGGCGGAGCGCTTTTGATCGGTATCATGATCACGGTACTGCGTGTCTCTCCGCTGAAGCCGCTGCGCGCGTTTGGGGATTTTTATGTGCAGATATTCCGCAATATCCCGGGGGCCGCGCTGCTGATCCTGCTGGTTTATGCCCTGCCGTATCTGAAGATCATTTTCCCCTATGATGTCTGTGTGCTGATCGCCACCACACTGATCCCCTCCGCTTTCTGTTCAGAGCATCTGATGAGCGGTATCAATACCATATCCCCGGGGCAGATCGAAGCCGCCCGGGCACTGGGCTTGACCTTTTTTCAGATGATCCGACGGATCGTGATCCCGCAGGCGCTGCGTTCTTCCGTCCTGCCGATGACGAACCTGTTAGTGGCGACGATGCTTACCACTTCCCTCGGTTCCCAGGTCCCGATGCGGCCTATGGAACTGACAGGGATCGTCTCGTATATCAATACCCACGCGACGGGCGGTGTGCTGGCATTCGCCATCTCCGCCGTGCTTTACTGCGGGAGCGCGCTGATCATCGGGTTCTTTGGCAGCCTGATCGATAAGAAGGTGAGGATCCTGCGATGAAGACGCTTTCCATGCGGGATATGCTCTATGAGGAACCGGGTCCGGAAACAAGGAAACGGATCCGTATCTATACGGTCCTGGCATTTCTGCTGCTGGCTGCGCTGCTGGGAATCGTGATCCGTCAGTTTTACGTGACAGGCCAGTTTGATTCAAAGTACTGGTTTTTCTTCAAAAAGGCGACGACCTGGCGTTTTCTGGGCCAGGGCCTGCTGACGACTGTGAGATGTGCTCTGACCGGTGCGGCCATCGCTTTTGTTCTGGGGTTCTTCCTGATGCGCGGGAAACTCCGGAAGAATAAACTGCTGCGGGCTGTTTCCATCGCCCTGATCGAGTTCACCCGCGGGACGCCGACCCTGCTTACGATCTATTTCTTCTTCCTTGTGGTCCCGCAGACCGGCTGGAAATTGAGCGCGTTCTGGAAGATCACGCTGCCCTGCGCGATCTCCGCCTGCGGCGTTATCGCCGAAGCGCTGCGCTCCGGCGTGAACGCGGTTCCCCGCGGACAGACAGAGGCTGCCCTTTCCCTGGGGCTCACTGAGACAAGATTATTTTATAAAGTGGTGTTTCCGCAGGCGATCCGCTTCGTGATCCCTTCCCTGATCGCGGAGCTGGTGATCGTACTGAAAGACACGACTTTTGCCTATGTGGTGACCTGTGCGGACCTGATGCAGAATGCCAAGGTGCTGATCTCCAATTATGACGCCATGCTTTCCGTTTATCTGGTGGTGGCGGTGATCTATATCCTCATCAATTATCTGCTCAACAAGCTTTCGGACAGGCTGGCACGGAAACAGAATAGTCATTAGTCATTGGTTGGTAGTTGGCAGTTGATCGTTAAGACTTTTCATGGCATATTGATGAGACGGGACTCATTGTAATACGTTTGGAAAATGAGAAATTCGGGATGAGAGATGATCAGGGAGCCAAAAAGGCTGAACGCGGGAAGGCGGAGAGGAGAATGAAATGACACAAACTGAAAATCCGGTCATTGAACTCAGAAATGTAAACAAACATTTCGGATCACTGCACGTATTGAAGGATATCTCCCTGAAGGTGCAGAAGGGGGAAGTTGTTGTCATTATCGGCCCCTCCGGTTCGGGAAAGTCAACGCTGTGCCGAACGATCAACCGTCTGGAAACCATTGATTCCGGAGAGATCCTGATCGATGGGGATCCGATCCCGGAAGAAGGGAAACACCTGGCGGAACTGCGGTCCCAGATCGGGATGGTGTTCCAATCTTTCAACCTCTTTGCCCATATGACGATCCTGGACAATATGACGCTGGCTCCCGTGGATGTGCTGAAGCGAAACCGGAAGGAAGCCCGGGAAGAGGCCATGAAGCTGCTTGAACGGGTCGGTGTGGCGGATCAGGCTCATAAAGTTCCAGCTCAGTTATCCGGCGGTCAGCAGCAGCGTACGGCGATCGCACGGGCGCTGATGATGCACCCGAAGGCGATGCTCTTTGACGAACCGACCAGCGCGCTGGATCCGGAAATGATCGGTGAAGTGCTGAATGTGATGACGGAACTCGCCCGTGAAGGCATGACGATGCTGATCGTGACTCACGAAATGAATTTCGCCCGGCGTGTGGCTAACCGGGTCATCTTTATGGATGGCGGTATGATCGTGGAAGAATCCGATCCGGATTCGTTTTTCTCTGACCCGAAGACAGAACGTGCCCGCGCCTTCCTGAACAGTATCGGTGACCATTAGAAAACACGCGGATAGAGTAGTATAATAGAAAAAGCAGCTGTTCTGGACCCCGGGTCAACGGGGACAGCTCTGTTGACTCAATTCTGAGTCAGCGAAAGCCGTCCCCGTTGACCCGGAGTAAGCAGCTGCAAAATAATTATGATTTTACGAGGAAGAATATGGCTGAGGAAAAACTGACTTCACAAAAAGAAAACTTCTCTGAATGGTATAACCAGGTCGTGCTGCGGGCGGATCTGGCGGATTACTCGCCGGTGCGCGGCTGTATGGTCGTCAAACCCTATGGGT
This sequence comes from Flexilinea sp., assembly GCA_036723985.1. GTDB lineage: Bacteria > Chloroflexota > Anaerolineae > Anaerolineales > Anaerolineaceae > Flexilinea. Next base: position 27,593 of record DAIMGK010000030.1, on the reverse strand, counting down.
GGGCGCTGTGGGAAAATATCAAAGCGGATCTGGACCGCCGGTTCAAGGAAACCGGTCATGTCAATGCCGCGTTCCCGATGCTGATCCCGATGTCCTTTTTTGAGAAGGAAAAGGATCATGTGGAAGGTTTTTCCCCGGAACTGGCAGTCGTTACCCATGGCGGCGGGCAGGAATTGGAAGAACCGCTGGCTGTCCGTCCGACCTCCGAAACGATCATCGGTTATATGTATGCCAAGTGGATCAAGAGCTGGCGTGACCTGCCGGTGAAGATCAACCAGTGGGCGAACGTCATGCGATGGGAAATGCGCCCCCGCCTCTTCCTCCGCACTGCGGAATTCTACTGGCAGGAAGGCCATACAGCCCATGCCACATACGAAGAAGCGCAGGAAGAGACCCTGCTGATGCTGGATGTTTACGCGGCATTCGCCCGTGAAATGGCGGCGATCCCGGTACTCAAGGGCGTCAAATCCGAAACGGAAAAGTTCCCCGGCGCTGTCAACACCTATTCCATCGAAGCCATGATGGGAGATACCAAAGCGCTGCAGGCGGGAACTTCCCATAACCTGGGGCAGAACTTCGCGAAGGCCTTTGATATCAAATATCTGTCTCCGAATAATACGCTGGAATACTGCTGGACCACTTCCTGGGGCGTTTCCACCCGCCTGATCGGCGCCATTATCATGGCTCACGGTGATGACAACGGTCTGGTCCTGCCTCCGCGGCTGGCTCCTTATCAGATCGTGATCGTTCCTATTTTCAAGAATGATACGGAAAAGGCTGTTGTCATGGAATGTGTCGATAAAGTCATGGCACAGCTGAAGGAATTCCGTGTGAAAGTGGACGACCGCACGGAACTGACACCCGGTTTCAAGTATCATGAATGGGAACTGCGCGGTGTGCCGCTCCGTCTGGAGATCGGTCCGAAGGATGTGGAAAAGAATTCCGTTATGGCTGCCCGCCGTGACATTCCCGGCAAACCGGGGAAATCTTTCCTGTCTCAGAATAATCTGGCGGATCAGGTTCGTGACCTTCTCGATACCATTCAGAACGGGATCCTGTCAAAGGCTGAAAAATTCCGCGATGACAATATCCATGAAGCGAATACTTATGACGATCTGAAAGGCATCGTCGAAAACGGCTGGGCGGAAGCCTGGTGGTGCGGTTCGGCTGAATGCGAAGCGAAGATCAAGGCAGATACCAAAGCCACGACCCGCTGTATGAACTTCGAACATCAGCATGGCCATGGCAAATGCGTCTGCTGCGGAAAAGACGCCGAAAAGAAGATCTATTTCTCAAAGGCGTATTAGTCATTCGTTATTAGTTTGATCAGGAGACGGAAATCAGGAGTAAAGTGGTCAGCATAACCATTTCTTATTCCTGATTTCCTGTTTTTTTTCAGATGTCTGTTTACTAAAAGAAGGAGCCGGAAATTCGAAATCGGAGAAAGCAGGGTTTGTCAAACCATTTCTGATCTCGTATTTCTTATTTGCAAACTTGCCTGCCGTAAACCTGCTTCAACTGCGCATAGAGCTGAACGATCTGCTGTGGAATTTCACGGATCCGCCGGCGTTCCGAAAAACGCTGCTGGATCTGTTGGAAAAGTTTGCCTATACGGCTTATCGTTCCGAGTCAAAAACACGGTCCGTTTCTACCCGTCCGCAGCTTCAGGTCTCGCTGATCCTGCTTCGTGAGATGGATCTTGTCCTGATCCCTGCCATTCGGGAACAGCCGCAGGCGGCGCTGGCGATCTGTGACCTGCTCTGGAATGATGAGAACATAGACGTCTGCCTGATCGCTTCCCGAATGCTGGGAGAGATCCCGATCGAGCATGCGGATCTGGTGCTGGACCGGGCCGGGGAATGGGCACTGCATGGCGTACGGCATATGACAGCCCGGACACTTCTGAAAAATGCTTCTGCCAATATCATGCGGCATGATCCGGAAATTCTGCTTCGGAAGATCCGCCGCTGGTATGTGGACCCCCGGGAAGAACAAAACTTTCTTTGTCTGGAAGGGATGGCGATCCTTGTGGAGGAACGTTCTTTTGAAAACCTTCCCGCGATCTTCACTATCGTGGAAGCTTTGATGGGGGAGGCCACCATGGCGACGCAAAGATCCCTGGAAGAGCTTTTTCTGGTGCTCTATCAGCGGACTCCGAATGAGACTGTTTATGTGATCCGTCAATGTCTGAAAAGCGAACCGAATGTAACGGCTCAGCGTGTGATCCGCCGCGTGATCCCGGAATTATCTGAAAATGTCCAGAAATCCCTGAAAGATGAACTGCGGGAAGCTGCGAGAAAAAATAAAAAGTGATGCGTTGACCGAAGCAGCCCGGTTTTTGCAAGCGGGTTTTCTGCCGGGTCAGGGGCGTGAAGATCCGGGTCTGCCCATGATCCGGACGAAATCCATACCGTACGTACAGGTTATTTTCGCTGAAAGAAAGCTAAGACGATCAATACCGTCCCTCTGACTTTTCCTGAACAGACGCAAACGGACAAGATCCTGCGGGCCATCTGCCTTGTCCGGAAAGGTTGAAACGCTATGATGCAAACGATGATCACTGCCCACTCGGGGTGCGAAGATACAGAGATCGATTCATTGGAATCGGTCGAGGCTGCGGCAGCTTGCGGAGTCGATGCCATTGAGATCGATGTTCGGGCTGACAGCAAGGGCGTTTTACGGATTTCCCATAATGAAGTGTCACAGCAGGAATACGATGAAAAGCTGACACTCCGGTCCGTATTGGAAACGGTCCGTCCCACAAATCTCGCGGTCAATTTCGATATTAAAGAGCAGCAGGCACTGTACAAAACGCTCGATGAGGCGGAAGCCATGGGTTTTGAACGGGAGCGCCTGATCTTTTCCGGCTGTACCGGCCCGGAACAGCTCGCCCGTGACCGGAAGCTGGCGGAACGGGGCAGATTTTTTCTGAATATCGAGGAAGTCCTGAAATTCCTGTACTTTCAGAAAAGGTCGTCATACGCTATAGAACATTTTACTGAATTGATGAATACCCCATGGCGTTTCGTGCGGGAAGAGGACAGGTCTGTATCTGAGACCTATATCGATGATACCATCGCGTTATTTCATCAGCTGTCCGCGGAGGCCGCGAATGTCCCGAAATATATGCTTGGAACTTTGTTCCTCGACAGAATGAGGCAGGAGGGCATCCCTTTATCGGTCTGGACTTTATCCGAACCGGACCTCATCCGCCTGTGTCTGGATCAGGGTGTCCGCAATATCACGACCCGCGATGTCAGGCTGGTGCTTGAAATAAAAAATCGGTATTCATAGAAATTCTTTGAGGAACAGAAATTCCCGTTCCTCAAAGTTATGATTTTTATCCTATTGATGATAATGGAAATTTATGCTAAAATCCTTTAGTCAGAAGTTCTTGTGACAAATCTTTTGATCAAAAAGGCATGAACTGTCAAAAAGCTGTTTTCGGATTTACATCGGATCAATAAAAATAATAATTTTGATTTAGCTGTTCATTTTTTTGAATTTTACTTATTCAACCATTTTATTTTTAAGGGAGGGATTGCTATGGAGGAAAACAAAACGGCAAATAATCCTGAGCAAAATGAACGTTCGGTCAATCCGTATTCCGCCAAAGCGGTGCGTCAGGCTCTCGGAAGGAAACGCTGCGGAGAATTGCTGATCCTTTTTATTTTCCTGCTTTTCTTCTACGGTCCGCTGATCCATGCCTTCATGCTGGCGTTCGCGAATGTCTACGCGGCGGGTGATATCATTCCCTCGGAATGGGGCTTCCATTGGTGGGAGTATATCCTCAACCAGCAGAACATTCCGCGGTCGATCCTGAATTCGTTCCTGTTTGCGTTTGCATCCACCGGCCTTTCCATGCTGATCTGTATTCCCGCTGCATATGTGCTGGCGCGGTTTAAGTTCAAGGGCCGCAAACTGATCATGTTCTCATTCCTGATCGGCAATGCCTTCCCGAAGATCGGTATGTATACCGCTATCGGTATCATTTATTACAAGATCGGTTTGATGGGCACATTCCTCGGTGTCTTGCTGATCCATATGCTCGGCACGACGATGGAAATGATCTGGCTGCCTGCCGGTTCCTTCCGCAGTGTCCCGAAGCACCAGGAAGAGGCTGCCCGGGATGCGGGCGCGGGTCCGGTCCGGACATTCTTCGCGGTCACACTCCCGATCGCCTGGCCGGGGATCGTGGTGGCTGCCATGCACGCGTTTATCGGATCCCTCGGTGAATCGGTAGGTACGCTTCTTGTCGGTCTTCCGCAGTGGCGTACGATGATGACGGAAATGTACGGCGTCATCCTGGACTTTCCGGCGACCGCGGGCGCGGTTTTCGCGATCATCATTGTGGTTCCGAATATGATCCTGCTGTGGATCATGCGCAAATATGTCAGTGCGGATACAATGGCTAAAGGTTTCAAGATGGGCTAATCCTCTGGAGAGAATAATATGGACGATACGATCAAACTAAGCGTCATTAACATGACAAAACTTTACGGAAACGGGGACGGCGTCAAAAATGTCGACCTCGATGTGCATACCGGTGAACTGGTCACCCTGCTGGGGCCTTCCGGATGCGGAAAAACGACGATCCTGCGGACGATCGGCGGTTTTATCGACCTGACTGACGGTGATATCACCATTGACGGGAAATCGATCATCACCCTGCCGCCGGAAAAACGTCCGACCTCCATGGTGTTCCAAAGCTATAACCTCTGGCCGCACATGACTGTCCATGACAATCTCGAATTCGGGCTGAAACTCCGCAAGATCCCGAAGGATGTCCGTGAACAGAAGATCACTTACGGGCTGAACCTGGTGAAGATGAACGGCTTTGATAAAAAATATCCCGGCCAGATGTCCGGTGGGCAGCAGCAGCGTATCGCCATTGCCCGTTCCCTGATCCTGGAACCGGAAGTGCTGCTGCTGGATGAACCGTTCTCGGCGCTGGACGCAAAGATCCGCATGGAAATGCGTGAGGAACTGCGTAAGATCCAGACGGACCTGAATATCACCGTCATTTTCGTGACCCATGACCAGGAAGAAGCGATGATGCTCTCTGACCGTATTGTGGTCATGAGCAAGGGTCATATCGAACAGCAGGGTTCACCCCGGGAGATCTATGACCATCCGGCCAGCCGCTTCGTTGCCGGCTTCATCGGTGAGATGAACTTCCTGGATGACGGATCCGGAAAACAGATCGCGGTCCGTCCGGAGCATATCTCCGTTACCAAGGGTGAGGGCGGTGTTCTGAGCGGTACGGTCCGTACAGTCATGATGCTCGGCCACTATCTGGAAATGACTCTCGATACCGATAAGGGCCTCGTGAAGGTTTACATCAATTCCGACCAGGCTGATCAGTTCGAAAAGGGTGATCGGGTGGCTCTGAACTTTGACCATACCTACAGCTATAATAAAGAGTGAGAGCTCAGGCGGCGGGTTTCAAAAAGTGTAAAACTTACCTGACACCTGACCTGCATAGTGTAAAAAACGGGACTTCGGGTCCTGTTTAGAAAAATAAAGGAGAAAATAATGAAAAAAGCTTTATTGTTTGTTCTTGCAATCGTGGCTGTTTTGTCCGTTTGCACCGCTGTCTTCGCTGATGATCTCCCGACCATCAAGTTCTGGACCACCGGTTCCCAGAATGTGCAGGACGTCTTCACCGAAGTCGTCAATGCTTACAACGCGAAGGAAGACCGCACCGCCAATGTTGAGCTGATGATGATCCTTTCCGGTACCGGCGACACCAATGTCCGTTCCCGCTACATTGCTGCCTACAAAGCCGGCAACACCACCGATTTCGACATCATCGCTGAAAACGGCGCTGACTACCTGATCTACTTCCAGGAAGCCGAACAGGAAGGTATCGCCGACGCTGAAGGCATGTTCATTGATCTGGATTTCAGCAAGATGCCGAACTTCACCAATGTAAAGATGGTCCCGTGTGTCTATCCGGAAAAATTCGTCCCCTATCGCGGCACCACCGTCGTCTTCGACTATGATTCCGCGAAAGTCCCGAATCCCCCGCAGACCTGGGATGAACTGGTTGAATGGATGAAAGCCAACCCCGGCAAATTCGTCTACAACAGCCCGAACACCGGCGGCGCAGGCAAGTCCTTCGTCACTGCCGCGATCTATCGTCTGATCGATGATCCGGATGCCTTCAAGAATGCCGGCGACCCGAAGTACCAGGATATGTATGATGCCGGTTTCGAATGGCTCGAAATGATCCACCCCTACATCTACAGCTCCGGCGGCCACGTGCAGTATGCCGTGAAGAACCAGGGTGCCCTTGACCTGCTTGCCCAGGGCGAAGCCTGGATGTGCCCTGCCTGGGCTGACGGCACGCTCTCCGCGCTGGAAAACAAGACCCTGCCGGAAACCGTCAAGATGTATCAGCTCTCCGACCTGTCCCTGACCGGTTCCGATGTTGACATGGGTATCTGCTCCACCTCCAAGCATATTGACGAAGCCTATGACTTCATGAACTTCGTCATCAGCCCCGAAGCTCAGCAGATCTTCGTGGAAGTCATGAAGGCCGTCCCGGTCATCGATGCTTCCCTGCTGGAACAGACTCCTTCCGTTGAAGCTGTCTCCAAGCTGAATCCTGCCGATTTCAACATCGTCTCCACCGGCGCCAATGAAACAGTCATCAACGACCGCTGGGCCGAAGATATCGAAACACTCGACTGATTTTAAACCTGATTTGTAATATTTCGGGCGGGTCCGCCCGCCCGAAATTTTCCTTATTCGCTGTGGTAAAGTGAGGTAATGATGAAAGAAACATCAAAAACCAATTGGAAAACGACGTTATTCATTATCGGGGCGCTGTCACCGGCTATGCTGGTCTCGCTGGGACTGGTGGTTTACCCGATGATCAATCAAATCATCAGGAGTTTCAAAGATCCGAAGGCAGGTACCTTTACCTTTGACAACTATATTTACCTCTTCACGAATAAGATTTCCAGCAGAGCGATCTGGTATACGGTTGAGATCTCCGTACTTACGGTTCTGCTGACGATCAGCATCTCCTATCTGCTGGCAATGTACCTGCGCTTCTCGAATTCAAAGATCTCAAAAACCATCGGCAACATGTATCTGCTTCCCCGCTTCATTCCCAGCCTGGTTGCCGTTTACGCTATGAAGCAGATCATTTCGGACTCCGGTTTTCTGAACCGCGTTTCCCTTACTTTCAATGAAAACAGCCCGCTCTATAATTACAAGCCCGGCATGCTCTACAACACAAAGGGTATCCTGTTTATGAACTGCTGGTTCAATATCCCCTTCGCCACCATGATCATTGTGGCGGCTCTGGCGGGGATCTCCGAATCAGTGGTGGAATCCGCGCAGGACGTCGGCGCCGGCAAAGCCCTCATCTTCTTCAAGATCATCCTTCCGCTTTCCTACAAGGACGTGCTTATCGCGGCGACCTTTGTCTTTATGAGCAACATTTCTTCGTTTACTACACCGTATTTGATCGGTGCTTCCCAGCGGAAGATGCTCGGTGTTTACCTGCGTGAGCAATTCGGCAAAGGTAAATATGAGATCGCCGCTGCCACTTCCGTGATCATATTTATCCTCTGTTCTATCTCAGCTATCGTATACCTCTATACCAACATGAAGGAACAGGCCTGGGAAGAACATTGATCCGGCGTAACGATTCAGAACGAGTCAGGGGGACGGTTTTCGCTGACTCGCATTACCTGCGGAGAACGGGGGTTTGAACAGATACGATCCGGCAAAAAAGGATCGGCCCTCGACTCCGGCCAAAAAAAGTTTTGTAAAAAAGACCGTGGTGTGATCCGGGATCCCGAATCACACCACGGTCTTTTATTGTTCCGCTTCCCCGGGAATGACCTGTTTGCCGGGAAATGGGAAAAAAGCCGGTCCGATCATAAGAGCCGCTCGAGTTCGATCTCATGCTTAAGCGGGATGCCGTCCATACCCGTCTGCGGTATTTCAGGCTTGATCTTTCTTGCCTGATCCACAGCAAAGCGATAGAACCGGACGATATCGAATCCCCGCTTTTGATAAAAACGGAGCGCGGAGAGATTATCGTTTGTCGTGATCAGCCTGATCCTTTCGGCACCTGAATCCCCAGCCAGAGCCGCGGCCGCATTGAGCAATGAAGTTCCGACTCCCTGATTTTCATAAATACTGTCGAGCGAAAGGATCTCCATGTCTTTGTCAATGAACCGGTAAGTGAGCAAGCCGGTTATCTCTTCATCAGTACAGGAATAGAAGCCGTCAGCCGATCCGAGGTCGATGCTCTCTCCGTGAACGGCCATTTGCAGGGTAAACCAGTGACACACAATAAAATCATCGATTTTCTTTCGGTCCGTTTGGTCGATTTTTCTGATGCTCATCCTGTTTTTCTCCGTAAGGCCAAATTGTTACGATGCCGGGTACAGTTTATCCTTCAGATCCTCATACGCCTCGATGATCCACCGGTGGGGCATCAGAAGCAGCTGATTCTCAAACTGGTAATTGATATAAAAGTAACATGCCTTGTACAGCGATTCCTCTGCCAGGTTCCGCAGCGGATCATACCAGGGCGGGGTTTCTTCCTGATCCCATGAAATCTTATCCGCGAGGAAAACCGTTTTATCATACGGTCCGGCATTTTTCTTTAAGGTTGTATGGCATTCGATCGCGGACAGGATCGTCTCATCCCGGACAGCGAACTGTTCTTCCGCGATGATCCTGGAGACCCGCTGATGCAGAAGAAAATGATGTTTTTCTTCCGCGGGGTCGATGGGCAAACCCCGTTCTTTTGCTGTCTCATACATTTCCTGCGGAGAAATGATAACGCTGATATCGTGCAGCAATGCGGCGAGCCTGGTTTTTTCAGTGTCCAGATGATGCTTTTCAGCCAGCCATACAGCAGTTTCCGCAACATCTTCCACGTGTCTCAGCGTTTTCTCTTTGTGATGACGCAGATATGTATTTTTGATCGAATCAACGATGCCAGAGTTTCCCATGATCTTCTCCTTACAGATCCTGAATTTCTAATCTGCCAGTAAACAACCAGGTATCTATCAGTGACACTGTTCTCAGCAAACGGAGCGAGTCAGCTCAGCAGATCCAGCAGCTCATCTGTGCTCAGGGACGTGATGGCGCTGTGGTCGCCGGTCAGGATCGAGTCCGCAAGGTCCCGCTTTGCTTCCTGCAATCCCAGGATCTTTTCCTCAATGGAGTCCTTGACGATCAGGCGGTACACGGTAACAGTGTTGGTCTGTCCGATGCGGTGAGCACGGTCAGTAGCCTGGTTCTGCGCGGCGATGTTCCACCAGGGATCATAATGGATCACCACATCCGCACCGGTCAGATTCAGCCCGGTGCCGCCCGCTTTCAGCGAGATCAGGAACACAGGCGTATCGCCCTCGTTGAATTCCCGGACCATGCGGATGCGCTGTTCCTTGGAAGTCGCTCCGGTGAGTTTCATGAAGGGTATCTCCTCCCGGCTGAGGTCCTCTTCCAGCAGCGCCAGCATGGAAGTGAACTGGGAAAATATCAGCATTCTGTGTCCGCCGCTGATGGCGCTTTGGATCAGTTCCAGACACGCTTCCCGCTTGGCGCTGCCGCCGTGGTAATCTTCGAACAGCAGAGACGGGTCGCAGCATATCTGCCGGATGCGCATCAGTTCGGTCAGGACCTTCAGCTTATCCTCTCCCTTTGTGCCGATTCCTTCCAGCATCTGTTTCATATGGACGACCTGCCCGTCATAAACTTTCCGTTGGTCATCTTCAAACCTTGTGTAGCGTACTTCCTCCAGTTTTTCCGGCAGATCCTTCAGTACATCCGTCTTCAGCCTGCGCAGGATAAACGGCGAGGTCATTTGCCGCAGCTGTGTCGAGGCAGCTTCATCGCGGGCCTTGACAATGGGTGTTTCAAACCTCCGGGAAAACTCCTGATAACTGAACAAAAATCCGGGCATAAGGAAATCGAAGATGCTCCACAATTCGGCGAGACGGTTTTCAACCGGGGTGCCTGTCAGCGCGAAGCGGTATTTCGCACCGGCGGCCTTTACTGCCTTTGTCAATGCTGCTTTTTGATTTTTAATATACTGTGCCTCGTCGAGGATCATAACAGTGAAACAGATGTCTTTATAAAGTGTGGTATCTTTCCGGAACAGGTCATAACTGGTAATGAGAATATCGGTATGCGGTCCCTCCCCGGGCCGGGCAAGAGCGGAAAGGATCTTCTTCCGCTGTGCGGCAGTTCCGGCAACAGGTTCGGCGGACAGGTCCGGTGCGAACCGCCGGATCTCCTCCTGCCAGTTATATACCAGTGAAGCCGGACAGACGATGATGCTTGTTCCGGGTACTCCCTCGTCTTTCAGTGACTGCAGCAGCGTGATGGTCTGGATCGTTTTGCCGAGGCCCATTTCATCCGCAAGGATCCCGCCGAAGCCCGCGGCGGTAAGCGTGCGCATCCATTTGAAGCCGTATACCTGGTACGGACGCAGAATATCCGCCTGCGCTTTCGGCGTTTCGTAATCCGCGTCCCGGATCGTCGCGAAATTCTTTACCAGCGCACGGTATGTTTTATCACGGTTTGCCGCAAGTTCCTCATGCTTTTTGAGCATGGCATCGAGATAAAGGGCCCGGTAGATCGGGAGCCGGGCGTCTTTGCCGATGACATCTTCGGCATGGAGTCCGACTTCCGAAAGCATTTTTTCCAAAGAGTCCAGCTGGTCATTTTTCGACAGAAGTACATAATCCCCGCTTTTCAGACGGTGATATTTCTTTTTCTGCCGGTAGCTTCCGAGTATTTCCAGCAGTTCCTCCGGGGACATGTCCTTTGATATGACGGAGATATCCATGAGGCCGCTTTCGATCGATACACCTACCTGGACCGTCGGCGCAGGCCGGACTTTAAATCGATTAAATGCCTCGCTTCCCTGAACTTCTCCGTATTGCTCCAGCTCGGGGATGGCTTCCGTCATGATCTTGTACAGGTAATCGTCTGACAGCTCGTTCCAATAGAAAAACCGGTTTTGGTTGATAAAGGCAAAATATTTCCGCAGGACGGTCCTGACCCTTCCTTCCTGGATCTGGTCCCGGTATTCGTCCGGGGAACGTTTGTCAATAAGGATATTGTATTGATGTTTTCCATATGTCACATAAGCATAACAGAAACAGTTGCTCTCGCTGATGTCGAGGCGGAACAGAAACTTCGCTTCCGGCGGCAGGATCGCTTCTGCCTCCTGTTCGCAGTTATCCTCGAAATCGATATAACGGGAGGCCAGAAAATTCGGTACCACCCGGTAATAAAATTCTGAAAGGCTGTCCTTACCGACACGGAAACGGATCTGTCCATGCTCATCCGCTGCGGCACGGAATGGCTGCAGGATCGTTTCTTCTTCTTTGTTGATCTTGCTGAGCTTTCCGTCACCCAAAATATAGCTGCCTGAACTTCCCGGCAGGATCACCGGCATGGAACCGGTAACCAGAACACCGTAAAATACGCCGTTTCGGTCAGCCACCTGCTCTGATTTGAGGTGGACCCGCATATCTGTATGCCCGACAAAAATGGTTCCGGTCTCTTTATTCGATTTGTTCTGGCATTCAAATGTACCGCCTTCGGCCACTTCATAAAACTGGTCCAGCATAGCCCCTGTGAGCGAATCCTGCATTCTCAGAGAGGGACTGAACCCGTAATAACTTCTGGCCTGAAGCCTGTTGTTTACTTCAGCCGATTCACTTACCCTGCGCTGCACGAATGTGAGCCAGGGAAGGCTTTCCCCGGAAAAATCTTCTTCGGAAAAATTGATCAGCTGGGTCTTGCTCAGCTGGAATTCCTCTTCTCCGGCGTAAGCTTCGACCATTGTTTTCAGATTTTTTATGACATTGATCTTTGCGGTCTGGCTTTTGGCGCTTTGGTGTTTCGGCATTTCCTCATCGCCGTTTTCGATACTGCCGATGCGTCCCATTCTGAATGTAAGTGATACATCCGCACCATCGGTTACGATTCTCGGTGTAAGGATCAGATTATTCACTTTGGTTTTTTCTTCTCTGTTTTCAGCAGCCACCTGTGATGCCGGGGCTGACATAGCCTCGAAAAACCGCAGCGCCTTTTGATCCGTCGCATCTCCGATGTCTGTTCCGGCTGTTTCTGTCTTCATTCTTTGTAATAAGATCAGTTCATGTTCACAGAGATGATGGTTTACACTTTCTGAAAATCGTGAGTTGTAGTTACAGGAGCAGTACCGGCTGGTGAAACCATCGAATCCAAGTGATATTTTGGTATTATGGAATTCCAGTTCATCCCCGATTGACGCCTTCGCGATGAATACCTGTCCGCCGTCCTTTCCATATGTGATATTCGTCTTAAAATCCTTGATTTGTCCCTGTTCTGTCAGCTGTCTGGCACGGTTGACGGCAAAAAGGGTGGTGTCCTGATTTTCGACTGCTTTTGTTACATCGAAAAATCCTCCGCTTTTTGTGTTTTCAAAAAAATCTGCAGCCGGAAGTGTTATTGTGGATTCCAGTTTCTTCTGTTCCGCGAGACTTTTTCTTCTGTTTTCCAGATCTTCTTCATATAGCCGGCGCTGATATTCTTCATCGGATTCTGTGAAGTCCCATCGACCGTGGCTTTCTTCCCAGCGAAGCAGCAGGGCCGCCTCGTGTTCACAAAGCCAGGCATAACCGTAGGCATACCGGTCAATGATACGGATCTTTCTTTTTTTTCTGCAGGTACAGTGAAATGAATCCGGATCCCAGTTGGAATTTATTCCGGTTGGAGCGTTCATGATATCTACAGAATAGACTTTCATTCCGTCAATGACTTCAGCATGTGCAGATCGTTCCCCTGAATCAAACTGAATAACTTTTCTGTGCGTGTATAGATCTGCGGCATTTTTCAGCATGTCACTTGGGAAAAAACGCTGCCATACCTTAGTTTTTGTGATCCGTGCCTGATTTGATTTCTCGATTATTTTCTCGTTCATCATTCTCCGTCTTATTGGCTGAAAGATATGTCCTTCGGCGATATCCTCCCTGTCACTCCCGTTACAGAAGGTCAATGATCTGTTTCAGCAGCAGGCCGCAGCTCATCACGATGAAGAGTACGCGTATGAATTTGCTGCCTTTCAGAACAGCCATACGTACGCCCACATGAGCTCCTGCCATGTTAAACAGACCCATGATGATCCCCAGAATAAGATTCCCTACCCCGAGAAATGTATACATCAGAAAAGCGGAAAGGTTGGTCACTCCGTTGATCGTCTTGGAATCCGCCGAGGCGTGGAGAAAGTCAGAGCCGTAAATAAAGATCAGGCCCATGATCAGGAAATTCCCTGTGCCGGGGCCGAAGAATCCGTCATAAAAGCCCATGACCAGCCCCAGCAGCATACCCAATACTGCCTGCTGTCCGGCTGTAAAACGCGAAGGCTTTTCTTTTTCTCCGAAATCCTTTTTGGTCAGCGTGAAAACGATCAGGAAAGCCAGCAGCACAATGATCAGCGGTTTCAGCAGCTCATTGGGGACCCGTTTGGCTGTAAGAGCGCCCAGCGCGGAGGTCACGAAGGCGATCAGGGCACTTTTCCACATGCGTTTTACATTGATCAGGCCCTTTTTCCAGTACTCATACATGGAAGTACAGGTCCCGAACATGGAGGAGGTCTTATTGATCGCCAGCAGCGTCACCACCGGAACATTGGGCAGACAGGCCATCACGCCGGGCAGCTGGATCAGTCCTCCGCCTCCCGCGATGGAATCAATAAATCCGGCGCAGAATGAAACAGCACACAGCCCGATAAGCTGCCAGATACTCATGGAAAACGGTAATGTGATTTGAGACATAAGTCAGATTACTCCTTCTGAAAACTTCTTACTAACGACCAACAACTAACAACTAACGACTAATGGCTAACGACTGATTCCCTTACAAGGGCGATCAGAGCGGGCAAATACAGGTAAAACGCTGTCAGCAGGCAGACCGGAGAGGCGTGCAGTACCTCCAGCGGCATAGACGCCGCCAGGCACCAGGGGACCAGTGCTGAGAAAAGAACGGTGGTGTTGGACAGGTCCAGCATCATCTGTTCTTTGCTGATACCCTTCTTTTCGTAAAGCGGGCGGATCAGCGATGCATGCAGCATCAGTGACAGCGTTTGATTGCAGCTGAACATGATCAGCGGGAAAGATGTCAGGGCTGTGATCCGGAATGGGGAAAGCTTTCCGGACATCCGCTCCAGCAGATCTTCCGCCGAGGAAAGCATATGTATGCCGTTGAAGATCCCGGAGTATGTCGCGGAGATCACGATCATGACACAGCTGTGGACCATCGAACGGACACCCCCGCCGCTGAGAAGGGTACTAAGTTCACCCTGGGCCTCATAACCCAGCAGCAGGACTTTCAGGACCTGCAGGACCGTCATTTTCTGGATAAAGACCGCCAGAAGGGACGCGCACAGGATACTGATCCCCATGGCAGGCTTGATGTTCATATGGACCGGAGGCGCGATCAGGATGATCAGCGCAGGGATCAGCAGCAGCGGTGTCATGACAAATTGTGCCCGGAGCCCGCTGAGAACATGCGTATCCACGCTGCTCAGCGGATTCAGGAAGGACAGGACGGTGTACAGACCGATCGTGATCAGTGTAGCGGGGATGCAGTCTTTTATCATGATCTTCACATTCCGGTAGATCTCGGTTCCGGTCAGGTATGCGTTCAGATGGGCACAGGATGAAGCCGGTGACGCCCTGTCTCCGAAGAAGATGCCGGATATCACAGCTCCTGCCGTGAGAAGCGGGTCTGCTCCGCTCATGGAACACAGCGTCATCATCACCGCGCCGATGGTCGCGGAAGTGCCGAAGCTGGTCCCGATAAGATAGGAAACTCCCATCGGAAGCAGAAATGCGAACAGTATGAACAGCTTCGGATGGATCAGTTCCGTGCCGTAAACCACCAGCAGCTGAACTGTCCCGCAGCCGCGCCATATCCCGGTCATCGCGCCGATGATCAGCAGGACCCAGACGACAATGAATGACTCCCGGACTCCTTTCCACATCATCCGGAGAACATCCTTGAGCCTGAATCCGGACCGGACCGCGGCTGCCATGAACGCGAACATACCGGCCAGCAGCCCGTAAACCAGATCCAGTTTCAGGATCATGCAGGTCAGCAGCGAGAATATCAGAATGAGGATACTGACAATGAGTGTCATTTGTTTACAGTCCTGTTTGATCGTTTTTCATAAAACACTACCACTGCCCATAAAAGCAGGGCGAAGATGCTGAGGCAAATTCCCTTGCTCCATCCGTAAGGACGGAAGGAAACGATCACCGTTTCACAGCCCGCAGGCAGGACAAACCCTAAAATGCTGTCGTGGATCATTTTTAACGGCAGTGTTTTGCCGTCAGCTTTCACCTGCCATCCCGCGTCAAAGGGGATAGAGGAAACGACCAGCCGGTCGGTATCGGCAGCCGGGCTTTTCAGAAGGAATGATGTTTCTGAAGTTCTTGTCATGGCAGGTGCTTCGGTATTGATCCTGTCTGTAAGCGACAGCAGCCGGTCCGTATCCAGCGCGTAAGCGGCGATCCCTTCAAGCAGGCTGTCCGTGGTCGTTTCGATCCGCACATTTACTTTCCCGTCGTGCACATAAGGATCGAGGCAGATCAGGAAAGACGTATAATCGCGGCCGGCATAGAACACCTGGTGGGATTCTTCAATGTAAATATTATACTTCAGCCCCGCGCCGGGAACGGACAAATAGGCGGATCTGCCCGGCTCTGTCCTGATCATGATGTCGAGATAAGCGGGGGCGTCCGGGTCGACGCGCAGATAGCCCCCCTTCGGATCTGTTTCGAGGTTTTCCGCGTGTATTATCTGCACCGGCAGTTCCTGATAATAGTCATCAGTGGTCTGGCTGTCCAGCAGTTTCAGCAGATCATTCTGCCGCATGACCTTATTTACGCTGTCAGAGAAAAAGTTATAGCGGGCATAGGCATCCGGAGCGAAGAAAAACAGCGGGAACTGTGCCGGATGTTCCCAGATATCTTCACCTTCCCGGATGCTGTCGGATTTCCCGTCCGGACCGAATTCATATCGGATCCGGAGCATCGCGTCAGCTGCTCCGGATGCACCCTGATAGGTACACCAGGTGGCATAGCAGTTGAAACCGAGGCGTTTGAGATATTCCGACTGCCGGGTACTGGCGGTAGAGCTGAAATGCGACATTCCCGGCAGGCCGATACCGATCGCGTCATTGTAATTCCGGAATGCGGTTTTTTCCATACGGTAAAATGTATCTTTCGCGGGAGAAACCTCTTCCGACAGTCCGCGGTAATGCCCATGGAAGGCCTGATAGTCTTCCTGTGCCGTGTAACCGGGGACAAAAGCTTTTATTGTCAGGCCGCTGCTGACCAGCAACTCCGCACAGCAGAGAGCGATGATCAACGCGGATGACGCGGGCATATTCTTCCGGCCGCGGAAAAAATAAAACCACATGGCATAGGCAGCAAGAAACAATGCGTTTATGGCAGGAAACAGGATCTCTTCGCTGCTTATGCCGATGGAGGCGGCAATGAGCAGGAGCGTGCAGACGATCCAGATCCATGGAGGGCAGTTCTCATCTTTTGTTGAGGAAAAGCCCTCATAAGCGCATACAAGGACATGGAAACAGAGCAGAAATGCATAGCGGTAAGGGAACCAGCTGGGGTGATCCATGGCGTGCCAGATGAAATTCAGCGGAGCGAACCAGAAGCTGATGAGCAGCAGGACGCAGATCAGTCCGGACGCGGTTTTTTCCCTTGCGTTTCCTTTTTTCGCTGAGAAAAACAAAAGGATCCCGACAAGAGCCGGAATACCGCAGTAAATATGCGGCAGGGAATCTTTGATCCCGTCAAAACTGCCGATAAAGAATTTGCGGATAATTTCAAAAAAGGGGTAATTCCCCGCGGCTTTCGGGAATTGCTGCCCCAGCAGCCCCATGTTGTTCTTCAGGACGAAGAAGGTCGGAAGCAGCAGAAAAACGGACAGGCCTGCCGCGGTCATGACACAGATAGTGAAGCGCGATGAGTGGATCAGGCATTCCCGGACAGATAATTTCCGCACGAACAGGCGGCCCAGAAAATACAGCGCGCAAAATGCCCCCGTCATATATGCCATGTAAAACTGGCTGAGAAAGGACAGCGCAAACAGCGGGATCAGCACAGCCATTCCGCTCCGTCTGTTTTTCAGCATATTTTCAATACCCGCGCAAAGGAGCGGCAGCCAGATCAGACTGTCCAGCCACATGATGTTGAACGAATAAGCCAGTACCCAGGCGTTCAGCGCGTAAAAGGCGGAAAACAGCGGGACCCCGTATCCGCCGCTGCCAAATCTCTTATGCAGAAAGCATGCGAAAGCGGCTCCGGCACATCCCAGTTTCATCGTTGTTATGACGCTGACTGCCAGCGGCAGCTGATTTTCAGAAAAAAGCGGAAGCAGAAAATTGAAGGGGCTGGCCAGGTAATAGGCGATCAGCGCGGTGAAATTCATTCCGAGGCCCGCGTGCCATGAGTAAAAGAAACTCCCTTTTCCCAGCAGTACCCGCCGGTATTCAGCCATGAATTCGATATACTGTGTGTCCAGATCACTGGTCAGCAGTGTTTTTCCGCCGAAGGGAACGATCCCGTAACGAAGAAGAAGCAGTAAAAAAATTGCTGCCGGCAGTCCGAATGCCCACAGCAGTTCTCTTCCTGAATTTCCTGAATATTTCTCCTGATTCATTGTGCCAGTCCACTGTATCCGCGGCTTGTTTTTGTTAAGATATCATGATCGGCTGCGCACCCGCAAGGCGGAGGATCGTGATCGTACCGGCGCGGGCGATGTCGAAGGCGTAGGGAATGTTGATGTCTTTGATGAAATCTGTGGGAGCGTGCCAGTTTTTCGGATAAGGCCGCGGGCCGCAGCCCCCCGGTGTGGAATCTTCCGTGAAGTTTTCCATCGCTGTCATCGCGGGGATCCCCGCACGCCAGAAGGGGGTATGGTCGCCGTAATCATAGGCGACGTAGTTGAAGTAGTCCCAGGTCAGGTTGATGCTGTAATCCCGGATCGACTCCTCAAATGCTCTCCCCAGCGGGTCGCTTTCCGGGCTTGTCCCTACATGGATCTCGAAACAGCGTTCATTATTCGGGTCGTTGCCGAACATATCCATGTTGATCACGCCGATAATGTTGTCTGAACGGTGGGCGGTGATATAGGCAGTGGAGCCCTGCATGATGTTTTCTTCTCCGCTGAAAAAGATCACTTTGACGGTTTTTTCAAAACGGGTTTTTGCGAAAGTCGGGATCGCTTCCAGCAGAGCGGCAACACCTGTTCCGTTGTCATTGGCACCGGGAGCCAGCTGCATCTGGTCTGTGTCGTATAACTGGACGGT
Source organism: Flexilinea sp. (assembly GCA_036723985.1). Classification (GTDB taxonomy): domain Bacteria; phylum Chloroflexota; class Anaerolineae; order Anaerolineales; family Anaerolineaceae; genus Flexilinea. The sequence continues at coordinate 9,226 of DAIMGK010000030.1, read as the reverse complement.
GCTGTCATAATGGGCGGTATACAGGATCTGTTCATCGGGTGAAACAGTGCCCGGAAAGGTCACGATGATGTTGTACCAGGTGTAGCTGCTCATCGCGTCACGGTATTCATACGGCTCGAAAGCGATATTTTCCGCCGGGACCCATCGGCCGACCTGTTCCATGATGAACTCGGATGCTTTGGCGTTGTCCTGGCCCATGAACATGGCGTAGCTGTAACGGGTCGTGATGGTGTATTCCTGTCCGCCGATGGTCACCGGTGTTTCCCCGGAAAGTCCGCGGATCCACGAGGCATAGCGTTCTTCTGTTGTGTCCTTCAGAAAATAATCAACAGCCGGGATCATGGCCGGGGTCGGGGTCATGGTCGGTGCGGGTGTTGGAGTTTCGGTCGGCTCGGCTGTCGGGGTGTCATTCGCTTCGGTGGTTTCTTCATTGCCCGCTGTTTCTGTCCGGGCGGGAAGGCTGGTGGCGGGGTCATGGATTTGTCTGGATGGCAGATGGTTCCCGAACGCGAAGACCACGGCAAAAACGAGAAGCAGGAGACTTCCCGCAATGACCGGGATCCATAAAGCTGACGAATTTTTTCCTTTAAACATAGGTCTCATTATAATTCAAAAACAAATCTTCCCGGATGCGCCCTCATAAATATATTCAGAATAAAGTGACCGTCTCGGAAATATTATGCCCGCAAAATGATGCTGATGCATCCCCTTCTTCTTGTTCCAAATTTCAAACAGTGAATCCGGGCTCATCAATGAAAAAGCCATCTGCCAACTATCAACTAATGACTGACTTCAACTTTCCTTCATTGACCTGCCCTTGATTTCCCGCTTCTATGGTACAATCCAAAGAGAAGATAAATTTTGGAGGGAAGAATGCTTCATCCTGAATTACTGGAAATACTGCGCTGCCCCGCCTGCGCGAAAGAAAATAAAGGCGAATTAGATTATTACAGGGAAAGCTGGCTGATCTGCAAAGACTGCGGACGAAAATATCCTGTCGTGGATGATATTCCCGTGATGCTGATCGATGAGGGTTCGAAGTGGGTCGATACGGCTCCCGAGGCTCTTCGGATCCCGCCTGTGTATGAATAAAGGTGCCCGTCGCGAAAGTATGTGAGTTTTATAAAGAACCTGATACCTTTCTAAGAGGGGGTATGGGGGCTGCAAGCCCCCGGGGATCAGGTGCGGGAAGTGGGTTTTGCAAACACACAAATATTTGCTCCCGCACCTTGCGAAGCACTTCTTTCCGCATACAGAAGGCAAATACAAACTGAGCTCTTATAGTAGGAAAAATATGGAACAGAATCAATTTCAGAATCCGAACGGAATGCAGGGACAAAACGCTCCGATGCCTTATGGGAATGTCCCCTTTCCGCAGCAAAACATGCAGGGAATGCCTTATCCCCCGCAGGGAAATTTCCCGCCCCAGGGGAATATGCCTCCGCAGGGGAATATGCCTCCCGCCGGCAATATGCCGCCGATGATGCAGAATCCGCAGCAATCCCAAAAAGCAGCAAAGAAAGCGAAAAAAGCGGAGAAAAAAGCCCAAAACCGCAAAAAGGGTATTACATTAGGTGTTTTTGCCCTGATCGGTATTATATTAGGGGTACTTGCCTTTTTCCTTGTCGATAAATATGCCAAACAGATCACCGTGATCGAATTGCCCGGCGCCCCGATCATTGCTTCGAACAGCAACGTACAAAGCGTGGATGTTGACGGGGATGGGACCATGGAGGTTATTCAAAATAATGACAGCCTTGATATTTCCCAGGTCACTACGCAGAAAGGACAGGCATGGGACGGTAAAAACCGTATCACCTGTCTGGCGATGGGGCTGGATTACCGGGATTGGGTGGCGAACGACGGAACCCCGCGTTCCGATACGATGATGCTGCTGACATATGATCCTTCCACACAGTATGCGGGAATGCTTTCGATCCCCCGTGACCTTTGGGTCGCGATACCGGATCACGGTTACGGACGGATCAATACCGCGTATTCGATGGGTGAAGGGGAACAGCTTCCGGGTGTAAACGGTAAACCGGGCGGCGGCGCGGGCCTTGCCATGCGCACAGTGGAACTCTTCCTTGGAATCGATATTCAATATTATGCGGTTATTGACTTTTACGGTTTCATTGATTTTATCGATACCATCGACAAACTGGCGATCAATGTCCGTGATGAGATCACCGTTGACCCGCTGGGAGAAGGAAATACCGTACATCTGATGGCCGGTGTGCAGGATCTTGACGGTGCGACAGCTTTGGCTTATGCCCGATACCGTTATACCGAAGGCGGCGATTTTGAACGGGCGCAGCGCCAGCAGGACGTGATCATGGCACTGTTCAAGCAGATGAAATGGCAGCTGCCCGAATTGCTGACGACAAAATCGGACCAGCTTTTTGCCTGCATCCAGAAAGCGGTCAAAACCAACCTGACGCTTTCCGATATGATGAAGCTCGCCTGGACAGTTGTTGATCTGGATGCCTGGTATGTCAAACGGGCTGTGATCGCGCCTCCGGAACAGGTCCTTTACGATAAATCTACCGATGGGCAGCAGATCCTTGTGCCGATCCCTGACCGGATCCGTGAAGCCCGTGACTCGATTTTTGCCTATGAATTCGGCTCGGGCGCTACAATTACCGAGGCGGAATATACGCAGGAACAGCGGCTGATCGATGAGGCTGCAACGGTTGCCATTGTGAGCGGTTCAACAGTTTCGAATGCCGCGGAAAGGACAGCTGCATTTTTGCAGCAATACGGTGTGAAAATTGCCAGTATCGCCAACGCCGGTACCGCTCCGTACAATTCTCTGGAGATACGAAACGGCGCTCCCTATACCGCAAAATTCCTTCGTGATATTATGGGGATCTCGACTGCGGCGATCACGATGAATTATGATCCTTCATCGGATATAGACATGATCGTAACGATCAGCGATTCCTGGGTCAATTCCGGAATAATGCCTTAAGAAAAAATTTATACAGCTTAAAGAAACAGTGTGCTGGATAACAGCACACTGTTTCTTTAAGAATCAATAATAATATTTTAAGGAATTCCGTTTATCTGTCTGAAAATTTACATAATTATAAAATTGTAAAATACAGATATCCATAAAAATATCTTAAGAAATAATTATTATTCGATTTCCCGCTGAAGACCTGTTCCGTCAGATCCCCCGTCCAAAAGTTTAAATCTCTGAACTCTGAACTCTGAACTCTAAACTCTATTCCACCCCGTCGGTGCGGAGATCGAAGCCGCATTTGGGACAGACAAGGTCATCACCGACCCGGGTACCGCAGCGGCATACCTTCCCGATGGGGCGGGCGGGATTCCCAACCACCAGCGTATACGGCGGGACATCATCTGTCACTACGGAACCGGCGCCGACCATACAGTATCGGCCCAGGGTATGACGGCAGACGACCGTCGCGTTGGCGCCGATGGATGCGCCTTTTTCGACCTTTGTTTCGGATATTTCCCAGTCCGGGTTGACAGCCCGCGGGTAGTAATCGTTTGTGAAAGCGGCATTGGGACCGATAAAAACATCATTATCAACGGTCACTCCGTGAAAGACGGAAACACCGTTTTGTATTTTGACATTATTTCCGATCTTTACAGCGTGGTCGATGTAAACATCCTTGCTGATCACACAGTTCGTGCCGATCTCGGCCTCTTCCCGTACCTGGACGTTGATCCAGATCTTTGTACCGTCTCCGATTTTTGCCTCATCAGAGACATGCGCAGTCTTATCGATATAGATACTCATATTTGTTCCTCTACCGGGTGTCAGGGGTCAGATCCCATCCGCCCTCTCATCCCGTCATTTTACGTTTAACGTCTTACGTCTGATGTCTATCCTTTGAATTCATTCACGACCCGGGCGACTTCGGCAAGGTCTGCTTCTGTCAGCGCGGGATGAACCGGCAGGGAAACGACCTGCTGCTTGACGCTGTCCGTGACTTTCCAGTCGGTCTTGAATCCCATATCCGCGTAACATTTCTGTTCGGGGATGCTGAGCGGGTAGAAAATACCGAATCCGATGCCGTTATCCTGCAGATGCTTGACAAAGGCATCCCGCTTTCCCGCGGCAACTTTCACGGTGTACTGATGATAAACGTGCTTTGCTTTTTCGGCTTCAAAGGGGACTGTTACCAGCGGGTTGCTGATATGGGCGTCCAAATAGGCAGCGTGTTCACGGCGGGATGCGTTGAAATCGTCCAGTTTGCGCAGCTGGCAGCGGCCGATCGCTCCGCAGATATTCGTCATGCGGTAGTTGTAACCGATCTCGTCATGATAATAGCGGACTTCCATGCCATGGTTGATCAGCAGTCTGCACCTGCGGGCGATTTCCGGGTCGTGGGTCACGACCGCTCCGCCTTCTGATGTTGTCATGTTCTTGGTCGGATAAAAACTGAAACAGCCGACATCGCCGAACGTTCCCGCCTTTTTGCCGTTCCATTCGGCGCCGTGAGCCTGGGCACAGTCTTCGATGAGCAGCAGACCGTGTTTTTTTGCGATATCCGTGATGGCATCCATGTCGCAGCACTGTCCGAACAGATGAACGACCAGCAGCGCTTTCGCCTTCGGATGGCGGCTGATCGTCCGCTCAATAGCTACCGGATCGATCAGAAAAGTTTTCTCGTCGATGTCTGCAAATACCGGAGTGGCTCCGGTATACACGATACAGTTGGTGGATGCGATAAATGAGAATGGTGTCGTAATGACCGTATCGCCTTTCCCGATCCCCAACGCTCTCAATCCGACTTCCAGAGCGGTAGTGCCGGATGTTGTGGCGATACAGTGTTCCGTACCGAGGTATTCGGCAAATTCTTTTTCAAAATCACTGACAATGCTTCCGCAGGCGATCATGCCGGAGTCCAGTACTTCCAGCACTGCATTTTTTTCTTCTTCACCCATTAACGGTTTTGCGATATTGATCATATATTTTCCTCCCGCATGAACGGCTTTGAAAAACCGCATGCATTATTTCATATGAATAAACGCGGACCGGAATTTACCGGTATACCGCGCTTGCGGAGTTTTCTCATTCCGGTGAGGCCGTCGAGATCTGACCGGGCGTTCCGGTACTCCGCGTCTTTTCTGTCTTTCTGTTTTAAAGGGGCAATGCCGGCCTTTTCCCGGGCACCGGCCCACATGTTACTATTTTATTGTATTTATGACTTTTAATTCAAAATCTCTTCAGGTTTGTGAATATAATTAAGAAAGCGGTTTCAGGGTAATGTCATTTACTTTGATTCCCGGATGTACAGAACAGGTCCGCGGAACGGTATGCTGTAACCAGTTTGATCTGAGATCGTTTGCCGGACAGAAGAAATGAGAAACAGAAAAATGGAATTGCTTGATCGCTTTGTTCGTTATGTAAAAGTACATACCACTTCCGATTACGTTTCGGAAAGTGTTCCGTCAACTGCCAGACAGTTTGACCTGGCAAAGATCCTTTGTGATGATTTGAAAGCTATCGGCGTGGAAAACGCGTTTGTTTCGGAATCCGGTTATGTTTATGGTTTTGTTCCGCCGGCAGCAGGATGTGAATCGGCGCCTGCGCTGGGACTGATCGCTCACATGGATACATCGCCGGATTTCAGCGGTGAAAATGTAAATCCGCAGATCATACCGGATTATGACGGGAAGGATGTTCCCCTTGGCAGCAGCGGACGGGTCATCAGCGTAAAGACGTTCCCGCACCTGGCTTCGCTGATCGGGCGTACCCTGATCACGACAGATGGAACGACACTGCTGGGGGCTGATGATAAGGCCGGCGTCACAGAGATCATGTCCGCGCTGGAAACGGTACTGAAAGAAGGCCGTCCGCACGGGAAACTCTGTATCGGATTTACTGTTGACGAGGAAGTCGGCAGAGGCGTGGATCATTTTGATGTTGAGGGGTTTGGCGCGGATTACGCTTATACTTTCGATGGCGGTCCTGAAAATGAGAGCAGTTTTGACAATTTCAATGCCGCCTCCGCAACGGTCTGGGCTAATGGTTACAGTATTCATCCGGGTGAATCAAAAAACAGGATGATCAATGCGGCCCTGATTCTCTGTGAATTCAATAACATGCTGCCTGCCGGAGATATCCCGCGGCATACGGAGGGGAATGAAGGCTTTTTCCATCTGAAATATATCAACGGGAATGTGGACAGCGCGGAGAGTTCCTATATCATTCGGGAACACGGCACCCATTTGTTTGAAGGACGGAAAAGGGCAATGATGCATATTGTCGATCTGCTGAATGAGAAATACGGCGCGGGCACGGTGTCTATCGAGATCAAAGAGCAGTACCGGAATATGCGGGAGATCATTGAAACGATCCCCTTTATGATGGATTATGCCGATGAGGCGATGAAATCGGCAGGGCTCGATCCGGTCCATATTCCGACACGGGGCGGTACCGATGGCTCAAGACTTTCTTTCATGGGCCTGCCCTGCCCGAATATCGGGACAGGCGGGTATGCCTACCATGGTCCTTATGAGCATATCACCCTGGAGGGTATGGAAAAAGCCCGGGATACAGCGCTGGGACTGATCGCCCTTTACGCTGAGATGAAGAAGTGATCATCCTGCTTTCCTATCGTTATGCGGAAATTTGATGATGCGGGGTGAAGCCCGATAGCCGGGGCAAGATCCGGCGAAGCGGTTCCTTACGGTTCCCGCTTTTGCAAACACACAAATATCTGCTCCCGCACCTTGCGAAGCACTCCGTCCCGCATACAGAGGGCAAATACAAACTGAGCTTATATAGAAGAAGAAAGACGCTGACGCGTCAGAATTAACAAAATGGAGAAGTAATTATGGAAAAAGTTATCGTTAAAACTGATAAAGCACCGGCCGCGATCGGTCCGTATTCCGCCGGGATCCGTGCGGGAAATTTTGTGTTTACCGCCGGCCAGATCCCCGTAGATCCCGCCACCGGAACAATGGCGGATACGATCGAAGCGCAGACCCGCCAGTCTCTCTCAAATGTGAAGGCGATCCTCGAAGCCGCGGGAACTGACCTGGCCCATGTCGTTAAAACCACGGTCTTCCTGAAGAATATGGGAGACTTCGCCGCGATGAACGGTGTCTATGCCGAATTTTTCACCGCGGACTGCCCGGCCCGTTCGGCAGTGGAAGTGGCATGCCTTCCGAAGAATGCCATGATCGAGATCGAAGCGATCGCGCTTGTTCCGTGATTTATTTCCGGTAAGAAAACAGGAGCGGGGATCTTTTCGGTTTGCGGAATTATTCCCGCTCCGTTTTTTTTATGTTCCGCATTCCCGAATGTGGATCGTTTTGTCTGTATATATTAATATTCAGTAACTGAAACCTGACAGTTGAATTTCAGACATATTTGTCGGTAATATTAAGAACCTTGACATTTTTTCAAAATCCAAATAAGCCGGTTTTCTTATAGAAAAAAAGGGGTGCCGGGGGCCACGCAGGAGCTTGCGGCGTGCGTGGCCCCCGGCTGAAAAATACAAGCCGCGGATATTACTTTGGCAGGCAGAAATGATTCCGCTCCGCGCCTCTGCGAAGCATGATACCTCGAAGGCATGTTTCCCGGCTGTCAAGGTGATTTGATTTTTACGACGTATTTCTCATATTATTAACTGTCAGGTTTAAGTTCAGTAATAAAATGTGAGAATAAATGTTCGAAATTATTTGAATTTTCGGAAAAGTGTACTATACTTAAGCTATGTGAAATAAGATGCGGCAGCGCATTTCGAAAAATAAAGCGACGGAGTAGAACATGGCAGCAAAAACCAAAAAAAATATGGAACCCTTATCCCCGGTGACTGATATCGATCCGGAAGCAAGAAAAATGATGCTGAAAAAAGCGCTCACTGACATATCGAAGCGATACGGGGAAGGCGCGATCATGCGCCTGGGTGAAGCCAAACAGATGGAGATCGAAGTGATCCCGACCGGCTCCCTGGGGCTGGATCTGGCATTGGGTGTCGGCGGGATCCCCCGCGGAAGAGTTACTGAGATCTATGGCCCGGAATCATCCGGTAAGACGACGATCTGTCTGCATATCGTGTCGGAAGCACAGAAAATGGGCGGAACTGCCGCCTTTATCGATATGGAGCATGCCCTGGATCCTGTTTACGCACAGAAACTGGGTGTAAATATCAATGAACTGTTGGTTTCCCAGCCGGATACGGGTGAACAGGCACTTGAGATCTGTGAGACACTGGTACGTTCCGGTGCGGTCGATGTGGTCGTGGTTGACTCGGTGGCCGCCCTTGTCCCGCGGGTTGAAATTGAGGGCAGCATGGGTGACTCAAGCATGGGTGTCCAGGCTCGCCTGATCTCACAGGCCATGCGCAAACTTTCCGGTGTTATCAATCAGACCAAGACAGCGGTGATTTTCACCAATCAGCTGCGGCAGAAGATCGGTATTATGTTCGGCAATCCGGAAACGACCACCGGCGGTCTCGCCATGAAGTTTTATGCTTCGGTTCGTATGGATGTCCGCCGGACACAGAGCATCAAAAAAGCCGGCGAAGTCGTCGGCGGCCATACCCGTGTCCGCGTGGTGAAGAACAAAGTTGCCCCGCCATTCGCTACAGCGGAATTTGATCTGATGCATGACGTGGGGATCAATAAGACCGCCGAGATCCTGGACCTGGGCGCTCAGTTGGATATCATCAAGAAACGCGGAGCCTTTTATTCCTATCAGGATCTCAAACTCGGTCAGGGCCGTGATAAATCCATCGATTTCCTGAATGTGAATCTTGAGCTGAGAGATGAGATCGAGGAAAAGATCCGTGAGTTTGCCAAGGATTCCGATACCGCTATCCTCCAGTTCAGCAGCGAGGAAAGTGAAGATGTGGAATACGAACGCATCGGAGACTCCCCGTCTGATCTGGATATTGATGACGACGAAGATGATGAGGACGAAGACTTTTGATCATTTCAGGTCAGGAAAAATCTCTGCCTCAGCAGAATGAATGATCAGCCCGGCCGGATGCCGGAATGCCATTCCCGAATCAAACAAAACACAGAAGGCTGTTTCCGGCCTTCTGTGTTTTTAACCCCAACTGCTGTTCCTGCTCCCCTCCCTGATCTCTCCGTCCCCAAACCGCATGTTACAGCAAACGTCCAATAACCAATGACCAATGACTGACTGAAATTTGAAAGTTGATCTCCCTGCATAGCTGATGTAAAAAAGGTGACCGCCGCATATGCGGGTGAGTCGGAAAAAGAGCGTGATTTTAAG
>DAIMGK010000029.1:0-34395 GCA_036723985.1 Flexilinea sp. | reverse complement strand
GTCCCGTATGGTACGGGCTTCGTTCGGTCAGATTCGGGGCAGGAGCTTCGCCCCCCATACCCCCGCATAAGAAAGTAACAGGCTCTTTATTAGACTCACACGCTTTCGCGGCGGTCACCTTTTTTTTGATGCTTTAATGATCATTTACCGTTTTCGGGAAAAGGAAAAGGTATAATTGTAAATGGAGGAAATCATGACGCATTATATACGATTCGAACACAAAGGAAAGATCGCCTGCGGGATCCTGAACGGAGAAACCATTGACGTTCTGGACGGAAACTTTCTGGAAGGGGCAAGTCCATCCGGGGAACAGCTGAAGCTCGCGGATGTTAAGCTCCTGAGACCGGTAGAGCCGCCCAATATTATCTGCATCGGACTGAACTACAAACCCCACGCGGCGGAATTTCAAATGAAACTGCCAGAGCTTCCGCTGCTTTTTATCAAAACCACAACTTCACTTGCCGATCCGGAGCAGGAGATCATCCTGCCGAAAATCGCGCCGGATCATGTGGACTATGAAGGCGAACTCGTCATCATCATCGGGAAAAAGGCGAAAAATGTCAGCGAGGAAGAGGCTGATGATTATATTTTCGGATATACCATCGGCAATGATGTCAGCGCCAGAGACTGTCAGACCGTTATCGACTCACAGTGGGCCAGGGGAAAATCCTTTGACACATTCTGTCCGCTGGGCCCCACCGCTGTGACCGGGATCGATCCGGACCATCTGCATATCAGCACAAGACTGAATGGAGAAACGATGCAGGATTCCAACACGGAATTTCTGATTTTCAGTCCCCGCAAACTGGTCAGCTTTATTTCTCACAACATGACACTTCTGCCCGGAACAGTTATCATGTCCGGGACTCCCGGAGGCGTCGGTTTCAAACGCAACCCGCCTGTCTTTATGAAAGCAGGAGATACAGTTGAGATCGAGATCGAAAATATCGGAATCCTGAAGAATACGGTGGCGGAAGAAGGCTGATTCAGAGTTCAGAGTTCAGAGTTCAGAGTTTAGAGTTCAGAGTTAAGATGAAACAGCAGGTGCATCTGCTGCGAATAAAAGAAAAAGTATCCCCGCTGATAGAGGATACTTTCTTTTTTTGAAAAGCCCCGATTTGATTAAAAATCGAATTATAAAACCGGTTGGGCATAAATAAAAAATGCAGGAAAGGGAAAACGATCCTGATAAGGTCTGTTTTATCTGTTTCCGTACATCTGTTCGTAGTAACTGATATAAGCGCCGCTGGTGACTTCTTCCATCCATTCGCTGTGATCCAGATACCAGCGGATCGTCTTTCGGATCCCCTCTGCGAACATGGTCTCCGGTTCCCAGCCCAGCTCATTCCGGATCTTTGTAGGATCGATGGCGTATCGCTGGTCATGTCCTTTGCGGTCTGTCACATAGGTAATGAGGCTCTCCGGCTTTCCCAATTCGGAAAGGATGATCTTCACGATCTCAATATTGGCTTTTTCGTTATGTCCTCCGACATTGTAAACTTCTCCGTCTTTTCCGTTCCGGATGATCATATCGATCGCCTTGCAGTGATCCTCAACGTACAGCCAGTCCCGTACGTTCAGTCCCTGTCCGTAAACCGGAAGCGGTTTATCGTGCAGCGCATTATTGATCATCAGAGGGATCAATTTTTCCGGAAATTGATAGGGACCGTAATTATTGGAACAGCGGGAGATCGTCACAGGCAGACCGTAAGTCCTATGATAAGCAAGTGCCAGCAAATCCGCGGATGCCTTGGATGTTGAATACGGGGAAGAAGTATGGATAGAGGTATCCTCATGGAAGAACAAATCCGGCCGGTCCAGTGGGAGATCCCCGTAGACCTCATCCGTACCGACCTGATGAAACCGCTCTACGCCATACTTTCTGGAAGCATCCATCAGTACACTTGTTCCGATGATGTTTGTTTCCAGAAAAATTGAGGGGTTTTCTATACTGCGGTCCACATGGGATTCGGCGGCAAAATTTACAACAATTTCCGGTTTCTCCGATTCGAAGATCCGCATGACCGCTTCACGGTCCCGGATATCCGCACGTATGAAAAGAAAGTTCGGATCTTTCATTGCGGCATTCAATGTATGAATGTTCGCAGCATATGTCAGGGAATCCAGGCAGATAACGCGATCCTCCGGATGATTATTTAAAAGGTAATAAACAAAATTCGCTCCAATAAAGCCAGCACCGCCCGTAACCAGTATCTTTTTCATTTTCCTCCCAATCCTGATCGATCAGAATACCACACGGAAAACACATGACCGGTGATCATGTGTTTTCAAAAAAAGTCATTATTTATATGAACCGATTCATATTGCTACGCGGATATGACTTTGTCTTTTGCCACATTGCGCAGATGATGCCCATAGGGTGAATTTCCATAATTCCCGGCGGCCTTCAATAATTCGCTCTTACTGATCCACCCCATACGATAAGCGATTTCTTCCGGTGCACTGATCTTCAGGCTCTGCCGTTTTTCAATCATTTGTACAAATGTACAGGCATCGACCATGGAATCAAAGGTCCCGGTATCCAGCCAGGCAAAACCTCTGCCAAGCAAGACCGCATGCAAATCACCTCTTTCCAGGTAGAATTCATTAAGTGATGTAATTTCCAGCTCCCCACGGGGTGATTTTTGGACTTTTTTCGCCATTTCACTGACACCACGGGGATAAAAATAAAGACCGGTAACACAGTAATTGCTTTTCGGACGAGCGGGTTTTTCCTCAATGGACAACACTTTGCCATTAGCGTCAAGTTCCATGATCCCAAAACGTTCCGGATCGGGGACCGTATATCCGAAGACTGTTGCGGTTCCCTCTTCCGCATTTTGAACAGCACCCTTCAGAATACGGGAAAAACCGGAACCATAGAAAATGTTATCCCCCAGTATCATCGCAGCACAGTCATCACCGATGAATTCCTCTCCAAGGATAAAAGCCTGTGCCAATCCATCCGGACTCGGCTGTTCCTTATATGTAAAATTCACACCGAACTGACTTCCGTCCCCCAGAAGACGTTCAAAATTCGGCAGATCCACCGGAGTGGAAATGATCATAATATCGCGGATCCCCGCCAGCATCAAAGTTGACAGCGGATAATATATCATTGGCTTGTCGTAAATCGGAAGCAGCTGTTTGCTTGTGATCATCGTCAGTGGATAAAGCCGGGTCCCGGATCCGCCGGCAAGAATAATTCCCTTCATCTTACCCCCTAAAAATTATAATCCTATATAATTATACATCATTGGACGCAGAAACGACAGATTTCTCTTCAATTCAGTTTTCAGCAGGTCGGGCATGTCGATCAAGCATGAATCAAATATTGTTTACGGATTTTGTCAATAATTTTCAGAAAGACATTATGGCATCTTTTGCGGGAGGATCCAATCAGTTTTTACGGCTAAATGGATTCAAATGCGCGATCATTACAGGGAAACAAATGAAAAATAAAAAAATTCTTGGTAATTTTTTGCTGATAATCACAACATTGATCTGGGGAACAGCTTTTGTTTTTCAGCGGAAGGGAATGGAATCCATTGAACCGATCACATTCACCGCTGTCAGGATGACAATAGCTGCCGTTGTGATCGGCATCACAGTTCACCTGCTTCATATAAGACAGAAAAAGGATATCCGGCTGCGGAATGAAGCTCCCGACATCAAAAAAAATACGATCCTCGGTGGTATTTGCTGCGGAACACTGCTTGCAGCTGCCAGTATATTTCAGCAAATGGGGATCGTTACCACTTCTGCCGGGAAAGCCGGTTTCATCACGGCAATGTATATACTTCTTGTTCCTATCATTAATACGCTGTTATTCAGAAAGAAAAACAACAAGATCGTATGGATCTCCGTGTTTATCGGTGTAGTCGGGATGTATCTGCTGTGTATGACCGAAGGATTCCGGCTGACGCATGGCGATACGATGGTCTGCATCTATGCCGTACTGTTCAGTTTTCATATTCTTTGCTGCGATCATTTTGTGCAGCTCGGAGATCCGTTTGGAATTTCAGCGATACAGTTCGCCGTTTGTGCTGTGATCTCATATGCGGCCGCGTTTCTTTTTGAAAATCCGAACCGGGAAAGCGTGATCTCCGCCATCATACCGATCCTGTACTGTGGTATTGTCTCCGGAGGGGTCGGCTATACGTTGCAGCTTATCGGACAGAAATATACAGACCCTGCTGTGGCATCGCTTCTGATGAGTATGGAATCGGTATTTGCCGCGCTGGCAGGGGCGCTGCTGCTGCATGAACGCATGTCAGTCCGGGAAATAACAGGCTGTATCATAATGTTCATCGCGATCATCCTTGTACAGATTCCCATACCTGAGATGCAGACAAAGAAAAAAGAATGATGGTAACAGGTTCCAGGTATTAAGCTTATGCAGACAAAAGCCGAAAGATAATTATTTCCTGTTCAGAATATGCCATCCGGAATTGCCACATCGGAATCTTATCTGAGTCGGACGTTATCGCCCACAATAAAAAAAGGGACGAACCCTGCTGGCTCGCGTCCGGGCCAGAAAGGTTCGTCCCTGATATGCAGAACAGTGCAGGGCGGTTTAAAACTTTTTCCGGATCGTCAGGATGTTGCAGCCGTCTTCCCGCCTGTATTTTACTGAATCCATGCTCTTTTTTACCATAAATATTCCGAGACCGCCGATCTTACGTTGTTCCGCGGTGAGGGTCACATCCGGATCCGGATTCGCAGTCGGGTCAAAAGGCATTCCTTTATCCTTGAATTCGATCTCAACAGTTTTCGGATCATCTTCAATACATACCGTAATGAAAGCATCCCCCGGATTTGAATTATACGCGTAATGAGCAATATTGACAAAAATCTCTTCGACCGCGATTTGGATCTGCATCTGCTGTTTTATGGAACAATCAGCTTCTTCCAAACGGTTAGTCACAAAAGATAAAACCTCATCAAGGTTATCCAGTAAAGCCGCAATATGCAGCACATCACATTTATCCTTTGAACATTTATTTTCCGTTGGCAGCATTGGTCCTCCAATCATCTAATTGCAAATATCTTTCAGATATCTTATTATAGCGCCATTTCTGCAGATATTTTATCAGAAGCTGATTTTTCATCAGAGGGATCAGTTTTTTGTATTCCACGCACAAGGATCCCCGCTGAATGCGCGGGAACCAGTATATGCAGATACCCGTTTTTCACTTTACCCGCAAATTTCGGCGTATCATCCCAGCAGTCCTTTTCCGTAAAGAACGCGATCTCAAAAGGCTCATCTTCAGGAACACCGGCATCACGAACACGGAGCGGAATAAGGACAGAATCATCGCTGTTGTTGCATACTGTCACCGCACACTCGGTCTCGTTAAACCGCGCGTAGGCGATCCACCCCCTTCCGGCATCCAAAGCCTTATAAGACCCGCTGCAAAGGACCGGATATTTACGTCTCAGCGCCGCAAGCCTTCGATGCATTTCGATAAGGTCCTGATCTTCCCTGCCCCAGGGATAAGTGCGGCGGTTATCCGGGTCAGTCCAGCCGGTAACACCGGCTTCATCACCGTAATAGATCGTCGGCGCACCCGGCCAGCTCATTTGAATGACGATCGCTTCACGCAGTATCCGTTTGTCGATATTTTTATCAGCCTCATGAGCGCCCATTGTATTTACACGTCCGGCGGTACGGTTTGTACGCGTCAAAAACCGGGAATGGTCATGGTTGGAAAGCTCGTTCATGGCACACTGCAGCGTTCCCCAATCCATTCTGGACATCGCCTCACTCATAGTTCTGAAAAACCGCACACCATCCTGATACAGGCCATCATGAAAATAATCGCTGTGCTTTTCCATACCGGTCAGGAAGAAACTCACAGGTTCCATGAAAGCGTCATAATTCATGACCGTATCCCATTGATCCCCCTGAAGCCAGGAAGACGCATCGCCGTAATATTCCGCAATGATCAGGACATCCGGATTGACCGCCTTCACCCTGCGCCGGAATTCACGCCAGAATTTATGATTAAATTCCGGCGAGTGACCCAGATCCGCAGCCATATCAAGCCGCCATCCGTCAATGGAATAAGGCGGCTGTGCCCATAAGCAGGCAACTTCAAAAATTTGTTCACATAGTTCCGGAGAGTTTTCATAGTTAAGCTTTGGCAAGGTCGGATGCCCCCACCAGGCTTCGTAGGTGTTATCGTTCTTCTCGTTAAAATGGAAATAACTGCGGTACGGGCTTTCATGCGACTGCCATGCTCCGAGCTCATCGGATTGTAAATAGATCCCTTTCCCATCCATCCAGCGATGGAAAGAACCGCAGTGATTAAAGACTCCATCTATGATCACACGCATTCCCCGCTTATGCATCTCCTGACATAAACGGGCAAAAAGGGCATTGCTCTCCTCAAGATTTTCAGGATCCGTAACACGGCTGATATAGCGTTTCATTTCTATCGGATTTGATTTTTGTTCGCATAATTCCCCGCCGCTGTTTTCTTTGATGACCGCGAAGTGGGGATCGATATGTTCATAATCCTGTGTGTCATATTTATGACTGGACGGGGAGAGGAAAAGCGGGTTAAAGTAAATTGCATCCACCCCCAGGGACTGAAGATAATCCAGTTTTTCCATGACGCCCTGAAGGTCTCCGCCATAAAAACAGCGGTAGTCGTCCGTATCCGGCGTTTCGTCCCAGTTTTTCTTTTGCCTGACCGGGTCTCCTTCATAGCAGTATTCACCGGTAAGGGGATCATTGTCATGGCAGCCATTGCGGAAACGGTCAACGAAGATCTGATACTGCAGCGCCCCCCTTGCCCAGGCGGGTGTATGAAATCCCGGAGTAATACGAAAACCGTGTGTAAAGTCGATCGTCCTGTTTGAATTCATCAGTCCCGCGTCAAACCGTTTGCAAAGATAGCCTTTCCCGCCATGTTCAACAAGAAAGCAATAAGAAACCGGCTTATTCGGACAGACCAGTTCCGCCTCAAACCATGAGAAATACTCATCTTCACGGATAATATTCATGGGGATCGTATCTGCTCTGTCCTGCATTAACAGCCAAACCCTGCAGTCAGATGATTTTTCCGTTCTCAGGCGAATACGCAGCGGCTCGCCGGAATCCGGCTCTGCCGGTGATCGGTAAGTTTCTGTTTCATCGCTGAACAATGCGGAAATAAATTCGCGTTCTTCTTTAGTCATTTCAACACGGCTGTCGGCTTCAGACAATAGCATCAGTTTTTCTCCATTATTTCAATTAAAAATGAACTGCTCAGAAAAAATAATTATAATGAAACCCCAATTATTTTTTGTTTGTAATAACCGTAATACGGTAAGGATGATAAATTTCCGCAGCAGAGAATTCAGCACGGGAATTCAATGATCATAGCCTCAAAAGGCCGCAGATCATAGCAAATATGCCACTGATATCCGTCGCACTCCCCTTCCCAAACCGGAACCTCAGGGAAACCGCCCAATTCTCCGGGGCTGCCTCCACCCGGCAGGCTGTCATAGGAATCGAATACCCGGTGATAACTGCCGCCAAACGGAATACCGCAGGTATAACCGTCATAACGATTCGGTGAGAAATTCAGCACAACAAGCACCGCACCGTCGTATGTCCAGGGATTTCGGCGGATAAAAGATATAATATTGCGGTCCGCATCATTACGGTTGATCCATTCAAATGTTCTGGTATCTCTGGAATCACTGTGCAGAGACGGATATTTTTTGTATACATCATTCAGATTGCGGATACACTGCATAATATCTCTGTGTCCCATATCATCTGCCAGATGCCAATCAATGCTTTCCTTCACATTCCATTCCCGATCCTGAGCAAAATCCTGACCCATAAACAACAGCTTTTTGCCGGGATGTGTAAATTGATATGTGTAAAGCACTTTCAAACCGCCGAACCGGTCCATCACACCGCCCGGTGCTTTTTCAACCATGGAATGTTTCCCGTAAACGACCTCATCATGGGATAAAACCAACACATAGTTTTCAGAAAAAGCATAATCAACGGTATGGGTCAGTTCGCCATGATGCCATCGGCGATAAACTGGATCCTTCTTAATATACCGCAGTGTATCATTCATCCAGCCCATGTTCCACTTGAAAGTAAAACCCAGTCCGTTTTCCCGAACATCCGCGGTAATACCCCATTCAGCGGAAGAATCCTCTGCGATGAGATAACCGGTAGTCTTACCGCAGACTTCATAATTCAGCTGACGCAGAAAATCCATACTCTCCAGATTCATTCTGCCGCCGAACATGTTGGGACGCCATTCGGAACGGTCATAATCGTTATAAAGCATGGATGCCACAGCATCTACACGAAGCGCATCCACATGAAATTCATTGATCCAATAAAAAGCATTCGAAATCAGGAATGAACGGACTTCCGGTTTACCATGGTCGAAAGCCATCGTCCCCCAAACCGGGAATTCTGAGCGAAGCGGGTCACTGTTCTCATAAAGCCGTGTTCCGTCAAAATGAACAAGCGCGAATTCGTCTTTGCAGAAATGAGAGGGAACCCAGTCCAGGATCACACCAATACCTGCCCTGTGCAGCCTGTCGACAAAATAACGGAAGTCGTCGGGTGTCCCGTAGCGGCTGGTAGGAGCGAAATAACCCGTCACCTGATATCCCCAGGAAAGATCGAACGGGAATTCACAGATACCCATCAGTTCTACATGGGTGTAACCCATAAATGAAACATATTCAGCTAAATCATCCGCCAGTTGAGTGTAATTAAGAAAACCGTCTTCATCATGTTCATCCCGAAATCCTTTTTTCCACGAACCGAGATGGACTTCATAAATCGATATAGGCTTTTCAAGTACTTTTGTATTATCCCGCTGCGCCTGATATTCATCATCCTTCCATTCAAAATGATCCAGAGACCAGACAATAGAGGCATTCGCGGGACGTTTTTCCGCCCAAAAAGCAACAGGATCACTTTTCCAGCGCCGTACACCATCCGCACCTGTCACAATGTAGCGATAGGCATCTCCTTCACCAACACCGGGCAGGAAACATTCCCAGATACCGGAGTCTTCCGCACTTCTGTTCATCCCAATCTCATTATCCCAGCCGGTACGGGCAGTGATCACCGTAACATACTGCGCATTCGGAGCCCAAACGGCAAACCTTGTGCCCTCAGTATCACCCTCTTTGCCAGGATGAGCGCCAAGCTTTTTATAAATTGCGTAATTCGTACCTTCATGGAACAGATAACTGTCAAATCCCGAAAAGGCAGCCTGCTTATCAGATTCTGTTTTCATTAGTAAAACTCCCTTCAATCTAACAATAAACAGTTCATTCAACAGCATAGCCGTGGGATCGCAGATATCTTTGTATGCCCTGATATCCTGTGAAGATCTCTTTATGTTTTTGAAATATACCGCCTATTGTACCATATGTCAGACAATTAGATTAATTTTGAATAAAAATTATAAACAAATTTTCTTTTTTGAATTATAATATTTACTTGGTTATATTTTTTATAATATACAGGGAAAAAACAGAACATAAAAGTAAATCAGGAGGTATTTACGATGACGATCAATAAAAAATTAGAAGGAACCGTTCTTACCGTCACACCGGTAGGAAGAGTTGATACCACGACAGCACCGGAACTTGAAAAAGAACTGGTCAGCAGCCTGCCGGGTGTTACTGAATTGATCATGGACCTTTCCGAACTCGATTATATTTCCTCAGCAGGGCTTCGTGTTTTGCTTTCTGCTCAAAAGGCGATGAACAAACAGGGCAGCATGAAAGTCTGCAATGTCAACGATACGATCATGGAGATTTTTGAAGTAACCGGCTTTGTCGATATTCTGACAATTGAATAAAATTTGCCGGAAGAGTCATCTGTTATAAAATAACATCGAGGAAGATCAGATAAGAGAATTATCTCTGTTCCGGTCATTCTGATAATTTTAGAAAAGAACATATTATTCAAAGCTAAAAAAGGGGGATGTTAGCTTTGATTTTATGTTTAATTTGTCAGCTGCTCACCGATCACGTTTTTTATCAGGGTCTCAGAAAGACCGGCCGCCCGTTGGTATTCCGGAGATAAGCCAGGGATCTGATTTCGGAAATCCGCACTTTTGAAAATAGCGGATATGCTTTTTCAAAAAAGGATCAGAAAAATTCAATAAAGCACTGCAGGATCATCGGTCCGGAATCGGATGAAATAAGACGATATTTAATAAATAAAAGCGCTCCTGTTTCATGCTTTGAGTCATGCAACAGGAGCGCTGATCGTTTATGATATTATTCTATTTCCTCTTCTTCGTAGGATTCGGCGATCAGAGTCTCTTCCGCGACCTGCGTCATTTCAATGAATTCCGGTTCAAGGGTCGGAGTAGGCAGCGTCCATTCCATTGTTTCCTGGGATATAGAACCTTCCTTCCAGGGGAGGATCTCCATGAACTGGTTGTACGACGTTCCCTGTGTGATCTCATATCTCGGGATATAGTACATGATCCCCGTGTTAATATCAGTTGAGCGTAAATTTCCTGCCATTGCCGCAAGATAACCGTAATTCATGGTACGGCGGATGATTTCCCCTTCCGGATCGGTATATCCGTCCGGATAAGCGAATACTGTGATCTCTCTGTCAAAAAGTTCCTTCAGTTTTTGTTTGGAACCGGCAATTTCCGTATTCCATGTATCACGTGTCAGCCCGTTGCCGTAATAACCGGCAGATCCGATATCCCAGCCATCATCCAGCATGGTTTGGATCTGTTCTGATGACATTGAATTTTTCGCGTCGACGTGATTGGCCTGAATAAACATATTCCCGATCATCCCATATTTCTTCATGATGGGATACACATTTTTCCATTGTCCCATTTCAGTTGTATCAAAGGTTAACATTACCGGACGTTCGGGGAGCGGGCCGCCGTCACGAAGTACCTTGACCATATCTGCCAGTGTGATCGGTGTATAATTCATTTCCTTCAGAATACGGACCTGCTGTTCAAACTCGACCGGCCTGACATACGGTCCGCCGGGGCCGTCAACTTCCCATTGATAGTAGGGATCATCCTCACGTCCATTGATGACCTCGTGATAATAAAGGATCAGGATCTGGGCACTGCCGGCTTGATGCATCGCCCATGTTGCGGTCGGCTCGATCGTCGGAGTCGGTGTGATCGTCGGTGTAGGTGTTTCTGTCGGTACCGAAGTGTTAGTCGGTGTCGGAGTAGGAGGAGTCTGAGAGCCGATAAAGTTGATCTTTGCCTGCAGTGTGGAAGCAACACTTGTGCGAACCTCCTCCTCCGAAACTTTTTCCGGCAGGTTACAGGAAGACAATAAATATACAAAAAGCGCAAGAACGATAATAATGCCTTTTTTCATGGGCTTCTCCTCTCCGAATTTTTGTGGTTTATATACAGCTGCCGAAATGATTTCCTGTCAGACCATAACCGGTTTTCTTTGCGGGAACTGACAGATTCCGTCTGCTTTTGATATAACACTAAACTCACAAGCAATTGTTCTTATATAATATTTTACTTCAAATTTACATTTTTCCATGTAAATGAAGTCCATTATCGATCAGCAGTTCCGAACCGGTCATTCCGGGATCAGTCATCAAAAATCTGACCGCATTCAGGATCTCATCTGTAATATGATCGTTATTGATCAGGACCCTTTCCAGGCGCCGGTTCCATAATTCTTCCGGTTCCTTATCTCCCCGCAGTGCTAATCCGGGGGAAAGAAGATTTACGCATATCTTCGGCGCCCAGGCTGCCGCCATCTGCTCTGTCAGATATTTCAGTGCGTATTTGCTCAGTCCATAAACCGCGTGTCCTGCATAACCTTTTGAAACACTCGCATCACCGATCGTTATGATCCGTGCCGCGGAAGGGAACAGATCCGCAAAGCGTGAAGATAAATACCAGACAGCTTTTAAATTCGTATTCATCACCCTGTCCCAGTCATCCGCTGAAGTTTTTCCGATCGTCCCCTTTATCATAACAGAAGCATTATTGACGAGCGTCGTTAATTCTCCGTATTCCGCGTTCCCGATAAAGTCCAGCATATGATCGATCTGTCCGATGTCAGTCAGGTCCGCGCGGTAACATTCAGCTGCTCCGCCTTTTGCGATGATCTCATCACGCAGCGATTCGGCATCTGCCATGCCGGAGCGGTAATGGATCCAGACAAAATACCCGGAACAAGCCAGCTCCCTTGCGATCAACGCCCCCAGCCTGCGGGAAGCGCCTGTGATCAGGACAGATTCCATGGGTTCAGGCCTTCAGTGAATTGATAAAGATTTCCGCCAGGTCATCGTCATTCAGACGGTAACGATCCCGGGTAAGCGGCCCGCCGCCGACCCAATGCGTCATACGGACCATTTCATCTACGTGTTCCTCTCTGAACCCATAATCACTAAGTTTCAGCGTATCAAGACCGATCCGGGCTTTCCAACCTTGCAGGACAGACAACAGTAAAGCAGCTTTTTTCTCATCGGAATCATTTTCGTTTCCGATACCCAGCGCATCAGCCACTTCAGCATACCGATTCGGGACGTTCGCGGCAATCTTCGCATGGAACGCGTCAAAGATCATGGCCAAACCGCCGCCATGAGAGACAGACGGGTTCATTCCGCTCAGCATATGCTCCATAGTATGGGCAGCCGAGGCGGAAGATAAAAACAATACGATACCGCCGATCATCGAACCCAGACACACCTGACTGCGGGCTTCAATATCCGCACCGTTGGCAAAAGCCGCAGGAAGCCAATCATATATCGCTTTCAGCCCGGCCAGCGAGTAAATATCACTGAAGGGATTAGCCTTTACAGAAAGATAAGCTTCCAGACAATGGCAAAAGGCATCAAACCCCTGCACAGCCGTATGATGCGGCGGGATACTCAGTGTCAGTTCCGGATCAACATAAGAAGCGTACGGGAAATCGGTCCGGACACCGATCTTTTCTTTCAGGTCAGTATCCGTAATGACAGCTGTTTTATTCCCCTCACTTCCGGTACCCGCTGTGGTCGGAATGGCAATCAATGGCAGCGGTTTTGAAGCCATACTTTTTCCCGCCCCGGATCCCGCAGCGGTATAGTCCCATAAGCTTCCTTCATTGACAGCCATAGCGGCAATGCCCTTTGCCGTATCGAGGCTGCTGCCTCCGCCAAGGCCGATAACGCAGTCGATCTCATTTTCCTTTGCGATCGACGCTCCGCGCATAACCGAGTTCAGCGTCGGATTAGCTGTAATATCATCATATTCAACAATTGCATCGGCTTTGTTTCGAATGATCTCCAAAAGCCTGTTTACGGTTCCATTCTCGTGGATCGTTCTGCCGCCGGCAACGACCATTACACGTTTTCCGGGCAGCGATGTTTTCTGGATGTCATCCATCACGCCGCATCCATAGTGCAGCCTCACAGGTAATTCATATGAAAATTTTCCGGGAAAACCCATAACAGCCTCCTTTTCCGGCACTTCTCCGAAGCAGCGGGAGCAGTAACATAAAAAGTCATGCTCCGCTGCGTATAATATCTCTGCAAGTCAGGGCAGGATATTCAGTCTTATTCATTTGCTTTCAAAAATTCGATGGCGTTTTTCATCCGTTCCAGAACTTTGTCTTTCCCGATCACCACCATACAGTCAAACAAGGGAGGGGTGACCTTTTGCCCGGAAATAGCCCCGCGGATCAGGCCAAACACCTGGCCGGGTTTATATCCCAGTTCAGCGACCAAATCACGGAGCGGCTGTTCGGCGGTTTCCGCGTCGAGAGACGGCAGTGAAGCAAGCACTTCATACGCCCTTTCAGCGATCCTGATACAGTCACTGATCTCAAGTTTCTTCTGCATCAGCTGATCCATCACCGGCGGGATATCTTCTTCAAACATCCAGCGCGCGACTTCCGGACCGTCCGTCAGCCTTACCATACGTTCCTGAATACAGGGGACGACCTTATACACGCCTTCATAATCTGTGTCAATGCCTGCTTTTTTGAAGAACGGCAGCAGGCGCCGGGCAAGGTCTTCACGAGTCAGGCTGCGGATATGGGCTCCATTAAAATGATCCAGCTTCGTATAATTCATAGCGGCAGGAGCGGGATTCAGATGTTCAAAAGAGAATTTCTCCGTCAGGTCATCCATCGTAAAGAAATCATCTTCGCCTTCAAAACTTGCGCCCATCTGAGCGACCCAGTTGACGACCGCTTCCGGAATATAACCAAGTTCTTCAAAATCTGTTACAAATACCGCGTATCCCATTTTGATCAGCAGATCCGATTCTCTCTTGGATAATTTTCCTCCGCCGATCTCGCCTTCCTCAGTTTTGATCTTGGGACTGAGCAACACAGAGAGATGTACCCATTCCGGCTCATCCCAACCCATGGCCTGATAGATCATATGATGCAGCGGCAGGGAAGGCAGCCATTCAGAGCTGCGGATCACATGTGTGATCCCCATCAAATGGTCATCCACCATAGCGGCAAGATGATACAGTGCCCAGCCATCAGTCTTTACAATAATGGCATCATCCAGCTGTTTATTATCAATGGCAATATCCCCGCGCAGCATATCATGGACGACCGTTGAACCCTCATGCGGAACTTTCAAACGGATCGTATAGGGTTCTCCGGCTGCTACACGCCGTTTGGCTTCCGCGGGATCCAGATCACGGCAATGCCCGTCATAATGGGGAAATTCATTATTGGCTGCCTGCTGTTTCCGCATCTCTTCCAGACGCTCCGGCGTGCAGAAACAATAATACGCGGCTCCTTTTTCGACAAGCTCTTCGGCGGCTTTCAGATAAATCTCTTTTCTTTCTGTCTGACGATAAGGGCCAAAAGGGCCGCCTTTATCAGGACCCTCATCCCAATCGATCCCCAGCCAATGCAATCCATCGACGATCTCCTGTTCGGCTGTCGGCACATAACGAGTGCGGTCAGTATCTTCTATACGCAAAATAAACTGTCCGCCAGTCTTTTTCGCGATCAGATAATCATAAAGCGCCGTTCGGGCACCACCCAAATGGAGACGGCCCGTCGGAGAGGGTGCAAATCTGACTCTTACCGGTTTCACTTCATTTGACATAAATCCATCCTCATTTCAACAGTCATTCTTTATAAAACTATCCGCAAAACAGATCGTTTTACATCATCTCATTTTTATTTTCCGAACTGACAGCCACACATTCCACCAGCCCGATCCCCATAGCCAGAGCCATAGTGGAGGATCCGCCGTAACTGATAAACGGCAAAGTCAGTCCGGTCACAGGCAGAACCTGAAGGTTCACCCCCATATTAACGACCATCTGGAAGAAAAACAGCGTCGCGATCCCATAACAGATCAGAGCCCCGAAAAAATCGGGGGCATTTCGGGCAATATGAATGATCCGAAGCACCATAAAACTCAGCACAATGATCACCAGCATTGCTCCGATAAAACCGAATTCCTGCCCGAGAGCCGAGAAAATGAAGTCCGTATGGCGGACTTTCAAAAAACGAAGCTGTACCTGTGTTCCGCTTCCATACCCCTGACCGAACAGCTTGCCGGACCCCAGGGAGATCACCGCCTGGTCAATGTTATAAGAATCGCCATAGCGTGCGTCCGGATCAGGCGCGATAAAAGTACGAACACGGTTCAGCTGATATTCCTGCACAAAAGGTACCGTCTCAGGCGAAACAAAGATCCATACCAGCAGCCCGATGGCGGCAAACATACCGACGATCCCTAACAGGATCAGGCTTTTGATCGGGATCCCGCTCGCCCATATCATGGAGAACCACAAAACCAGCATCACGATGGAAGTGGACATATTCGGCTGCAGCAGAATAAACACCACAATACCGAAATCCAGGGCAAAACTCTTGATGATCCACGCCAGGTCATGTTTATCGTTGTCATGATCGGCAAAATATTTCGCCAGACGAATGATCAGGATAAGCTTCGCGAACTCCGATGGCTGCAGAGAGATCGGGCCGATACGAAACCAGCGGGCTGAACCAAATGCCGCCGTACCGAACAGCCGAAGCGCGATCAGCAGTCCGATGATCCCGATATACATGAGGTTGGCAAGCGAATCAAGATAATGATAATCAAAAAACGCACAGGCCAAAATAAAGACCAGGCCGATACTCACATAAAGGATCTGGCTGTTAATGGAAACTTCAAGGTTGCCCGCAAGTGCCGACTGGATCATCACAATACCGAAAAAGCACAGGATGACCACGACACCGAACAGCCAGAAGTCAAAGTTACGCCATCGTTCCCGCCGCATTTATTTCTTCCGTGCGCCTCGTTTAATCGGGATATCCGCCATCAGCCGCTGTTCACGGCCTTCATGGTTGAAACTGATCACGACCTCATCCGGATCAATATTAACATATTTGGAGATCACTTTGATGATGTCATTTTTCATTTTTTCCATAGTCTCTTCCGGAAGATCCGCCCGATCATGTACCAGGACAAATTTTAGCCGTTCCTTGGCAGTCTGAGAGCTGGAATCTTCTTTGTTCTTTCTGAAAAAGCTCATAATATCCATAATATTTGCCTTCCTGTCAGCATGCTTCTCAGCTCAGCCATTTTTTTATTCTGCTGAAAAATGATTCCTTTTCAACAGTTTCATCAAAAGGAACGGTTTCCCCTTCGACCCTGGCAGCAAGGTTACGGAATGCCCTGCCTGCCGCGGTCTTTTCATCAAACGCTATCGGCGTTCCTCGGTTTGTGCTGACGATCACGCTGCTGTCTTCCGGGATCAGCCCGATCAATTCAATAGCCAGCAGTTCATTAACATCGTCCTGATTCATCATGTCACCGCGGTCCACCATGGATTTATTGATGCGGTTCAGAACAAGCTGTCCGGGACCTTTTCCCTCAGCTTCGATCAGCCCGATGATCCGGTCCGCATCTCTTACCGCGGACACTTCCGGATTGGTCACGACAAGAACTCTGTCAGCCGGAGCGATCGCGTTTTTAAACCCCTGCTCGATACCCGCGGGTGAGTCGATCAGGATGTAATCAAAATCATTCCGCAGGTCATTGCAAAGCTGTATCATCTGTTCCGGTGAAACAGCATCTTTATCCCGGGTCTGTGAAGCCGGGATCAGATACAATTCAGGCAGACGTTTGTCATGGATCATCGCCTGTTTCAGGCGGCATCTGCCCTCAACGGCATCAACGAGGTCGTAAACGATGCGGTTTTCAAGGCCGAGGATCACATCCATATTCCGCAAACCGATATCGCCGTCAATACAAACTACCTTTTTCCCCCGTAAAGCAAGCGCGACGGCAAGGTTGACTGTAACAGTCGTCTTACCGACACCTCCTTTACCGGAAGTTACAGTAATTACAGTCGCTTTCATATTTCTCCCCTTACTTTGTTTCAATCTTTATTTCTCCGGATTTGTTTCTAACCATTACCAAACCGGACGCGGGTCTTTCGTAACTGTCTTTGCTGATAAGCGTCAAATTGCCATTCAGCATGATCTGCGCGTTGTCAAAATCATACGCGCCGATGAAAGAACCGGGACCGCCGTCAGTTCCGGCGGATACCCGCCCGCGAACCGTTCCAAGCACGATAACATTACTTCCCGAAATGATTTCCGCACCCGGGTTGACGTCACCGATAACGACGATGGTCTCTTTCCTCTCTACAACAGTTCCGGAACGAACCGTACGGTTTACCAGAAAAGCGGGCTCTCCAACTCCCTTTCCCGGCTGAACTTCTTCGATTTTTTCTTTTCTTAAACTTTTTGCGGAGACAGTCTGTTCCGTCAGCAGGCCGAGCGACCTGCAGTTCTGTCTCGTTTTTTCGCTGGAGCCAAAAATACCTTTCAGCGACACGCCCTGATTTTCGAGGTCATGTCTGAGGTTTGTTATTTCAATTACACGAATATCAAGAGGCCCGGCATCCAAAAAAAGATTCGCTCCTGCGTAAAACCCGCCATTATCTCCGATCGTTTCCAAAACTGACCGGTAGCATTCCTCCCACGGAGAATCCGGCAGGGTCATCAGCAGTCCGTCATTTATTCCTTTTACTTTCAGTTTCATATTTTCTTCAGTGCCTTGTTCAAATCGTATGTATGGAATTACTCATACGCATCCGAACAGTAATGATCATGATCACTACCACTTTCCACGGATATATTATATACGGTTATATTCCGCTTTTCGATTTTGATGTTACGCATACGAAGGTTTTACGGATATCCACGGGTAAAAATCCCGCCGGCGGCAGGACGTATCACCGGAAAAACCTGCAGGTTTCCGGTTCCTTCCTTGATTTTTGCGATGATATGTCATATACGGGGAACTTGATCTACAGATTTTCACCGTTTCTTTCCGCATCATATTCTTTCAGCAGGAAATAATTATCGATCGTGCGGCGGACCGGATAGGCTGCAAGATAAGCACCTTCCTTTCCGTTATACACAAATACGACCGCCGCGATCTCGGGATCACTATAGGGAGCATATGCGGCCGTCCACGCATGCGCCGGCCAGGAACCGAACTGGCACAGGCCTTTCGCGTTGGCAATATCATCACAGTATTCCGCGGTTCCGGTTTTCGCGGAGCTTTCGTGTGTATCACCCTCGAAGGCTTCAGCAGCCGTTCCGCCGGGCTGAGGGACACGCCGGAGGCCTTTCCTGGTTTCCTCTACGACCCAAGGTTCGACTGTCTTATACTCGTCTGTCTCCAGCCCGAATTCGTCATAGACCATGATTCTGGGGTCTTTTGTGATATCCCAATACATTTGCGGCGTAAAAGGCAGGACCACATTACCGCGTTCATCCAGTATCTCTTCGATCAGAGTCGGCCGGATATGGATGCCGGAGTTTGCCACCGTCGCGAAAGAACCCAGCACCTGGATCGGTGTCGCGGTAATATACCCCTGTCCCATGGAGGCCAGGTACGTATCACCGGTCGCCCATGCCTCCCCCTGGTTCACACGCTTCCATGTTGTCGTAGGGATCAGCCCGTCTTCTTCACCGTCCAGCTCAATGCCGGAATACTGGTCATATCCCAGCGCCCGGGCATATTGTCCCAAACGGTCGATCCCCAGGCCTTCAGGAACTTCCGTACCATAGCCGCCCCCGACTTTGTTGAAATAAATATTGCAGGACCAGGCAAGGGCATGCTGATAATCGACCGGGCCATGGCCGGTCCGCAGATGGCACACATATTCCTGTGTTGAGCCCGGATCATTCGGAGAATATTTCTGCTCCATATAAATCGAACCCGGATCGAAAATATACTGATCCGGCGCGACCACCCGTTCATTCATCGCTCCGATCCCGGTAACGATCTTGAAAACCGATCCCGGGGGCTGCGCGACCTGTGTGGCATGGTTCATCAGAGGTTTTGATTGATCAATAGAAAGCTGCTGATAATAATATGCCGGGATATAGCGGGTCATACGGTTATTTTCATAGGAAGGTTCACTGACGATGGCAAGTATCTCACCGGTTTTCGGGTTCATCGCAATGCCAGCCGCATCCTCAGTGATCGTTCCCGTGACGCTGACGCGGTTATAAAAATCCATTGTATCAATGATCGCGGCACGCATTACATTCTGAAGCCGGACATCGATCGTAAGCTTGATGTTATAACCCGGTACAGGGTCCATCGGCGGCTCGAGGTCGCGGGTCTGCAAACCACCGACGTCTACCTCCACCACACGGCGTCCGTTTTTTCCGGAGAGAATATCCTGCAGGGAGGATTCAACACCGGCATAACCATACTGGTCGGACTCGATCAGGAAGCCTTTTTCGCGCATCTCATCCTGCATCATTTCCGGAATCGGCCCGAGAAAACCGATGATTTCCGCTGTAGAATAGCCGGTCGGATATTCGCGGATCGAATTCACACGAACACCGACGCCCGGCATTTCCGCGGCTTTTTCCTGAACGACCATTGCCATTTCCTTGCTGACATCGCAGCGGATCCCCGTGGCGTTATACGGCGACAATGAACTGGCGATATATACGACCTGGGAGATGCCGAAATCCGTCCCGCATTCACTGTAAAGCCGGACGGTTTCATCATTGATCACGCCGTTGTTCACCGGAACATCGATCAGTGCGGAAAGCTTTCGGTAGACTTCCTGTGTGTCCCCATCGTCTTCCGGCAGGTCTGCGGGCGTGATCGTAATATCATAAGTCGCGGTATTGCGGGCAAGGACCACACCGTTCCGGTCATAAATAATACCGCGTTTGGTTTGCTCCTGCACAACGCTGATCCGGTTTTCATCCGCCAGATCGAGATAATAATCACCGTCAAGGATCTGGATCGTGAAGAGCCTGTATACGTAAAACAGCATCACGGCAAAAAAAACGAACAAAAATCCCATCAGACGGGGGCTGTGTCCTGCCAGTTTGTTCTCGTTTTGGATCCCGTTCATTCACTTTCCTCGTTCAAATAAACCGTATTCACAACATCGTTCAAAAACGCATAGATCGGTATGGCTAACAGGATGTTCATGACAAGAGAGGGGACAATGATCTGCCGCAGCGCATCCATATAATTAACAGAAGCGTTTTGCAGGAACAGCAAAGCGAGCGTTCCCGCGGATATGATGATGGTACCGATGATCGTCACAAAAAGCATGAGGATAAGCGGCATCTGCCATATTCTCATCTTTATAAAACGTATGATCCCCCAAATCAGAATATACATCCACAGATAACCGTTCATCGGCACAGCGCTCAGATAGGACATGATCAGGCCGCCGGCTATTACAAGGATCCAGGAATATTTCGTCCGGTCATTGATGCTCCAGGCGATCATACATAACATGATGAGGTCAGAGGTACCGTCCAGCAGGCGGACTTTACCGAACAAGCTGGTCTGGATCAGTCCCGCTATGGCGATGATCGGAATTCCCGCAATGATCTCCCACATATTTTTACTCTAACGGGGCAGTATTGGCAGGCGAGAAATTGGAAACGACCAACACGGCCTGCAGTGATTTGAAATCTTCAGCGGGAAGCACGGACGCGGATTGAAAGATCTCGTTATTGATCTGGTTTACATTTAATACCTGTCCGATGATGAAGTCCGCGGGAAAGTCACCGCCCAGGCCTGAGGTCTGGATCACCTGTCCGGGTTCAAGCTTTACATCCTGGGAGACCATTTCTATCGTAACATCCCCCGTAATGGATCCCTGAAGCATACAGTCCGCATCCACATCCACAACTATCGCGTTGATCATGGAAGTTGAATCCGTGATCAGCTTCACCCGGGCAGCAGAGGCGGTCACCGCTTCGATCTTCCCGACCAGCCCTTTGTTCGTGACAACAGGCATTCCGGCACGGATCCCCTGATCACTGCCCTGGTCGATCAATACATATTTCAAAAAAGGGCTCGGATCCCTTCCAATGACTTTTGCGGGAATATACTGTTCACCGGGAGAGCTTCGGGCAAAGCCAAGCAGCGCATACAGAATGTCGGCCTCATTCAGGTTCTGCTGTAGTTCAATGATCCTGTTCTGGAGTTCAGCGACCTGATCTCTCAGAGCCTGATTTTCCGCCGCCAGCATCACCTCATCCTGTGATACTGTGAAAAGATTGATCACAAAAGTCAGACGTTCCATCAGTGTTGACTGAACTCTGATCACAGGCGCCATGACACGATCGATCGCCTTTGCCATATAGCCGCTTAAAGCAAAGAATGCGATCCCGAGTACAAAAAGGACCAACACAATTTTTTTCCAGTTACGGAAATTAATTTTTCGCATAACTCAGCGTTCGTTATCCCGCTTACCTCGGATTGCTGAAGCGGTCGACACTTGCGCGAAACTGTTCCAGAGATTCCTCACTCTCAAGTATCGCACCGGCACCTCTCGCTACAGCCGTCATCGGATCGTCAGCCACCCATACGCGGATACCCAGTTCATCATTCAAACGTTCCGGCAAGCCGAGGATCTGTGACCCACCGCCGGAAAGACAGATGCCTGTCTCGATCAGGTCCGCTACCAGTTCGGGAGGCGCTTCATCGATCGCGTCTTTGATCGTATCGATCATGACCTGGATCGAGCCGGAAATCGCCTCACGGATCTCCACCGAGGACACTTCCACAGCTTCCGGAAGTCCTGTCACCAGGTTTCGTCCGCGTATGATCATGGTTTTTTCTGTCGGGAGAGGGAAAGCGGATGCAATGGATATTTTCGTCTGTTCCGCCATGCGCTCTCCGATAAACAAATTATAACGGTTTCTGACGTAAGTGATAATATCCTGTTCCAATTCATCACCGGCTACACGAAGTGAGCGGAAAACAACGATCTCATTCAGGGACAGGATCGCCACTTCCGTGGTACCGCCTCCGATATCCACGACCATTGTTCCCCGGATCTCATTGATCGGAAGCCCGATCCCGATCGCTGTGGCTTTCGGTTCTTCGATCAGGTATATTTCACGTGCTCCGGCAGCCATTGCCGCATCATAAACAGCCCTGCGCTCCACATCTGTCGCGCCGCAGGGAATGCCGATCACGACACGGGGCCGTGGAAAAGGTGCGATCGATTGCTGATGTGCCCGGCCGATAAAATAACCGAGCATCGCCTGCGTGATCTCAAATTCAGATATCACACCATCCCGGAGCGGACGGATCACCGTCAGATTGGCGGGAGTCCGCCCCACCATTTCTTTCGCCTGCATCCCGATAGCCACAGGGCGTTTCGTCCGTTTTTCGACAGCAACCCACGACGGTTCATTGATCACAATGCCCTTCCCGCGCACATATACCAATGTGTTGGCTGTCCCGAGATCAATACCGATATCGAGAGAAAACAACCCCAATAACCAGTTCAGTGGATTAAATGCCAAAATGCCTCTCCGAAAGTGTAATTAGTTTTTAATTCTAATACACAATATACAATAAGTATACCAAATCTTTATGTTTCTTTTCTTAATTTTTTAGTGACTTAAACCTGACAATTTAAATCCGATTTGCAGATTCGGAAGAGCAAAAAAAGCAGACAGGATAAAAGTCATCGGAGCACCATCCTTCACTGCTGAGCAGTCTTTTCTGAGGAAAACAAGACCTGCCGGCGCCGTTTTTTTATCGGACAGAACCATTCGGATCCGTCACCGTTTTTTCGTTTTCAAATAACGATTCAGATTTCCTGACTTCTGTGGAATGCCCGCGTATCAGGTTCAGCTATAAGATTCCGGGATAACAGGAAGTGATACGGTTACCGGGCCCGGAAAAGGGGACTGCCGGGTTCGACAAAAGCCATACCGGAGCGAAATGCCGCCGCATCGCTATTCTGCGCGGTCTGATTCCTGCGGCCGCAATACTTTCGGCAGATCTTTTACCGAATTCAATATCAGATCCGGATGATGAAGAGACAGAAACCGGTCCGTATCAAAACCTGACCGCACAGCCGCCACATGTGCGCCGGCACTTTTGGCGCAGAATATATCAAAAACCGTGTCACCGACCATCAGACAGTTCTCAATGGGAACGCCCGCCTCTTCTGCCATTTTCAGCAAAGGCATGGGATGAGGTTTGATAAAGCGGCAGTCTTCGGCAGAGATAACATAAGAGATGAAACTGCCCAGCTTGAATTTGTCGATAAAAGCCTCCGTGCTTTTTTTCCCGCCGGAAGAAATGATCCCCAGAATATAGGATTTGGAAAGCAGTTCCAGAACATCCCGC
The DNA here is from genome assembly GCA_036723985.1 of Flexilinea sp. Classification (GTDB taxonomy): domain Bacteria; phylum Chloroflexota; class Anaerolineae; order Anaerolineales; family Anaerolineaceae; genus Flexilinea. Next base: position 10,772 of record DAIMGK010000029.1, on the reverse strand, counting down.
ATCCCTTCGACCTGTGAATATTTATAATCTTTTTTGACTGATATATTGCTGTGTATCCGGCTGACCAGCCCGTCAAGGCCCAGAATATCCAGTACACGGTAAAGGGCATGCAGACAGGTTTCCCCAAACATCACAGGCAGCCTGACAATTTTTTCCATCTTTTCCGCTTTCACAAAAGGCAGGACTTTTCGTGAAAGGACAACACCTTTTTCAACAAAATAATCATCTGTTTCTGCCAATGTCCCGTCGACATCAAACGCTATCAATCTGATATTTTTACAGTTCCATTCTTCCATAAAAATTATTATAAATCCCTTTATCTGACATTTGTCATTCTTTTATACAGTTGTCATATGACATTCAGCTGATTTTAATGTGGCAATCTTCACTATTCTTACAGGATAATACGGTTTTTATCATAATCTTAAAAAATCGGTTATAATAAAGTCACTATACACTACCGAAATGGAGGAATGTTTTAATGGCAACTGTCACTTATGATCATGTAGTCAAACGATTCGGCGATGTTGAAGTTTTGAAAGACATCAATATTCCGATCAAAGACAAAGAGTTTTTGGTATTAGTCGGTCCGTCCGGCTGCGGTAAGACCACCGCGCTGCGCTGTCTGGCAGGTTTGGAAGAAATCACTGAAGGCGAGATCCGCATTGGAGATCGGGTCGTAAACGATGTCGCGCCGAAAGATCGTGACATTGCCATGGTGTTCCAGTCCTACGCTCTTTATCCGCATATGACTGTGTATGACAACATGGCCTTCGGTTTGAAGCTCCGCAAGACCCCGAAGGAAGAGATCGACCGCAAGGTGAAAGCCGCTGCCGAATCTCTCGGCCTCGAACGCCTGCTCCAGCGCCGTCCCCGTGAACTTTCCGGCGGTCAGCGCCAGCGTGTTGCCCTCGGCCGTGCCATTGTCCGCCAGCCGCAGGTCTTCCTCTTCGACGAACCGCTGTCCAACCTGGATGCGAAACTGAGAGTCCAGACCCGTTCTGAGATCAGCAAACTGCACCAGCGTGTTCAGACCACCTTCATCTATGTTACCCATGACCAGGTGGAAGCTATGACCATGGCTGACCGCATCGCTGTCATGAACAAGGGTTATGTACAGCAGCTGGATACTCCGCAGACCCTGTATGATTATCCCGCCAACCTCTTCGTCGCAGGCTTCATCGGCAGCCCGTCCATGAACTTCTTCAACGTTGATATCGTTGTTGAAGGCGATAAAGTCTTTGTTGTCAACGAAAATCTGAAGATCGAAATCCCGGAATCCCGCCGCGAAGTCTACAAGAAGATGAACGGAAAGAGCGTCATCTTCGGTATCCGCCCGGAAAATATCCACAATCCGGACTTCTGCCCTCCGGGAATCGTCAAGGCTTCCATCAAAGCCAAAGTCGACGTTACCGAATTGATGGGTAATGAGATCTTTGTTTACGCTTTGAACGGCAATACACAGTTTGTTGCCCGTGTCGATCCGCGCAGCCGCTACAAGGTCGGCGATGAAGTCACCATGACCATCGATATGACCAACTTCCATATCTTTGATCCGTCTCTCGCGCCGGAATACGATAAGGAAAACGCGATCGCTGTCCGCTGATCATATTCCCTGTAATTATAAAAAGCTGTGGGCACCTGTCCACAGCTTTTTTTGTATCAAGAGCTCATCTTTATACCGGGAACGGAATATACAGAGCAGAATAAACCGCTGTCCCGCTTGCCCGGCTGGATCCCGGAGGCTGTCCTTTCGGTTCATGTCTAAGGATATGTCACCGCTCCGGTACAGGGATGTTGATCACATTTGTATTTTTAAACAGTCTGCCAGACGGGGTGTATTAATAAATAACCCGGTCCGGCAGGTCAGTTTTACTTTTGGGATAAATACTCGTCGATAGATTTCGCGGCAAGTTTCCCCGCGCCCATCGCGGATATCACCGTCGCAGCGCCTGTTACAGCATCACCGCCGGCATAAACCGCTTCCCGGGTAGTCAACCCGCCTTCATCAATAATAATACCGCCTTTGGCATTGACATCAAGGCCTTTGGTAGTTGACTTGATCAGCGGATTGGGGCTTGTGCCGATCGCAATGACCACCGCATTAACATCCAGATCGAATTCGCTCCCTTTGATCACCACCGGACGGCGTCTTCCGCTCGCATCCGGTTCACCGAGTTCCATACGGACACAGCGGATCCCGGTAACGAATCCATTTTTCGGATCACGCGGGTCATCCGGATTCTGATAACCGAGGATCTCGATCGGATTGCAAAGCAGGCGGAAATCGATCCCTTCTTCTTTCGCATGTTCCACTTCTTCACGGCGGGCAGGAAGTTCTTCTATAGATCTGCGGTAAACGATATACACCTTTTCGGCGCCAAGGCGGAGAGCCGTACGCGCGGCATCCATAGCGACATTTCCGCCTCCGACTACCGCGACATTTCCGCCTTTCATGATCGGGGTTTTTGGATCATCCAGATAAGCCTTCATCAGATTGCTGCGGGTCAGGAATTCATTCGCGGAATAAACGCCTTTCAGCGATTCACCGGGAATATTCATGAAATTCGGCAGGCCGGCACCGGAACCGACATACACCGCTTCATAGCCCATTTCAAAAAGTTCATCAATGGTCAGGGTTTTGCCGATAACAACATTTGTCTGGATATCCACGCCCAGTTCTTTCAATGTCTCAACTTCCCGGGCAACGATGGTTTTCGGCAGACGGAATTCAGGGATACCGTAAACCAGCACACCGCCGGCAGTATGCAATGCCTCAAAGACAGTGACTTTATACCCTTTTTTCGCGAGATCACCCGCACAGGTCAATCCGGAAGGACCGGAACCGACAATGGCAACTTTGTGTCCATTCTGCGCAGGGGCTTGTGCTTTTTCTGTCGCATGGGCATTGTGCCAGTCCGCGACAAAACGTTCCAGGCGTCCTATACCGACAGCCTCAAACTTCTTTGCCAGTGTGCAGTATTTTTCGCACTGGTTTTCCTGAGGGCAGACACGTCCGCAAACAGCCGGGAGAGATGACGTCTGATTGATGATCTGATACGCTTCCTCAAATTCACCCGCTTTAACTTTTTGGATAAATTCGGGAATATGAATATTTACCGGACAGCCTGAAACACAGGGATGATTCTTGCAGTTCAGACAGCGTTCCGCTTCTGCCACAGCGGTTTCAAGGGAATAGCCAAGAGCTACTTCCTGAAAATTATGCGCCCGTACATCGGGAGCCTGTGTTGGCATTTCGTGTTTTTTAGGATCAATTGGCATTTTTCACTCCTTAGGCATTCTTAAAAAGATTGCAGGTTTCCTCATGTGCATGGCGTTCATAGTCAAAATACATTCTGCCGCGCGACATTGCCTCGTCAAAATCAACTTCATAACCGTTGAAATCCGGTCCGTCAACACAGGCGAATTTTGTCACATGTTTGCCATCCTGGTTCAGGGTAAGACGGCAGCATCCGCACATTCCCGTACCATCGATCATGATCGGATTCATAGACACGGTGACCGGTACATTGAAAGGTTTTGCTGTCGCAACGACGAATTTCATCATAATAACCGGTCCGATAGCGATGATCATGTCAAATGTTTCACCTGCTTCCAGCATCTCTTTCAACGGGACAGTCACATTGCCATGACGAGCGTAAGAACCGTCATCGGTCATGACGACCATTTTGTCGGAACAGGCACGGAATTCATCTTCAAGGATCACAAGATCTTTATTTCTGAAACCAATGATGCTGGTAACATCAGCACCCAGTTTATGGAATTCCTGCGCGACAGGCATTGCGATCGCACAGCCGACGCCGCCGCCTACGATACAGACTTTTTTAATGCCTTCCGTGTCGGTTGCTTTTCCGAGCGGTCCGACAAAGTCTTCGATATATTCCCCTTCATTTTTATGGTTCAGCAATTCTGTCGTACCGCCAACGATCTGGAAAATGATCTTTACCGTTCCCTCGTCTGTATTCGTTCCTGCAATAGTGAGAGGAATGCGCTCACCATCCGTGTCCACTCGCAAAATAATAAACTGCCCGGGTAATGCTTTCCGAGCCACTAACGGAGCTTCGATCTCCATTTGCGTAACCGTAGGATTCAGTTCTTTTTTATGAACGATCTTATACATGAATAATTCCTTTCTGTACGATTTCTGAAAATCGTTTGATTTCTGAAACAAAATTCGCCGCCCTGTCCTGACCGTGTTTATCAGCTTATATATTCATTAATATCCGGGTGCGATCCAACAACACTGAATGATCAGGTATTGGTCCGCATGGTTTCATGGTCCGCGGCAGCTTACAGAAATATCATTACTTTCTGCCTATATTTTCTCACTTCGGAAATTGATCCGCCTGCCGATACTGCATTGAGATCCTGTGATAACGACATTTCCTGATTAATTACAATCATAACAGCAAAACAGGAACCAACGCCAAGGCTGTTACGTTCTTTTATTTTTCAAGGGCAGAAAACGACAGGCAAACAGCAAATCACAAAAAACAGCGGGAGTTTTGATCCGCAAAGTTCCCGCCGCACATGATACCGCTCTTCCCAAACCGGAAAATAATTCCTCATCGATTCAGTGACTGAACATTCATTCAAAGCCTTCGGAATACCACTTCAGATAAACGGGCAGGTTTGTTTTCCAGTAATCCACATCATGGCCGCCGCTGCCTAAAACGAATTCATGGGGATAAAACAATTCCGTCAGCTGGTCAGAGAATTCAGCCCCGATACGCATCGCATTATCAGCATTTCCGATATCGATCCTGATACGCAGCTGCGGGACTTCCGGATGATCACGGATGATCCCGTAAATTTTCGGCAGCGAATAAAAGGCGTTGGCAGGACTGTGTACACCGACATGCTGAAAACGCCCGTATGCCTCAAATGCGAAATATTGTGCCCACTGCGCACCCCGGGAAATTCCACCGATCGCGGTCTTCACCGGATCCGTATCGATCGGGTAATTCTCCTCCATATACGGGATGACGCCGTTCAAAAATTCTTCATAAAAAACAGATTCGTACATATCTTCAAGATATGCCACATCATGCGGAAGAACGATAAAAAACGGAACGATCTGCTCCTCCCGATATAATGTTTCGAGCGTATCGGAAAGTCCGATCTCATCCCATATGGAAGGCTGCTGCCATCTGCCGTGGATCAGATACAAAACAGGATACTTTTTATCTTCCTCTATCTGTGCCGGACGGTATACAATGATATCAGGGTCATTGATCTCATCGATATAGAAAAAATTATTGGCTCCGGACGCCGTATGAAATGCAGCCAAAATCAGAAACATTATTATAAGAGCAGGTTTTATTTTCATCAGGTGTATTCAGCAGTTTTAATTCATTTACCGTTCATCGATAACCGTTCGGAACAAGACAAAGGGACTGGCACCGCAATCTCTCATATGTGATGGGAAGAAATTACAGAGGATAAATTGGAAATCTCCCGGCCCGGTTTTATGGGGCTGTCACCTGCAGTTCAAAGCTGCACTATCAGTCCCGGCTCTGGATCGTATTTTTTACTTTACAGCGATCCCGGATGTTTCTCCTCTTTTCCGCACGGATAAACATCCGGGGCTTAACTATCAGGCTGGCCGTATTCCGCGGTAGTTTCTGGATGTAAGCGTTTTCAGTATTGTACTGGCATTTTTATTCAGGATCTCGCTCAATTCAGCGGCGCTTAAAGGCTGATTGGCGCGGGAGAGAAAGACACGGAATATACTGTCCGTCAAAGGTCCGTTTTCCGGGATAAAATCAGGCTGCAGGGCGCAATGGGAAAACAAACAGTCTATCAGTACATCTTTGCTGCTGACTTCTCCGGTTTCCGGATCGACTACATCGATCAGCTCAGCGGTTTCTTCGGTTTCTTTAAACTGCGCGAAATGTTTATCACACAAATACCCGCTCAGAAGAGCCCGCCAGTTTTGTTCTTTCGTTTTCCAGTAATCGAAATCAATGCATAACGGTGTATCCACCGTTATTTTGACGTACACAGGTTTCTTCTCGGTTTCAGCCATTCTCTTCCTCATCTTTATCAATCAGTTTAAAATACATATTGTCTATCTGACGTATTGTTTCCGAATTCATCAAAATCGCGTAAAGAAGTCTGGGCGGGACCCTGCGCAGCATATTTATCCCGGCATAGATCTCATTAAAATGAATAATGCCCTGCGGATTATCTTTTGCGAGCTCCCGGCAAACGAACTCGATCTGCCTTGCAATGTTTGCTTCCTTTCGATTATTCGACTCCCAGAAAGTATCAAGCTGCGGTTGGTTTTCCACATAAATCGCCAGTCTTTCATCAAATTCCGTTGTCACCTTATGCTGGTTAGTGGCAAAGGAAAAACGGTTTTTTGCATCAAGCTGGAATGAACGGATCCAATCTTTAGACGCACGTGGAGGGATCAGATCAATATCTATGATTCCGGGGTTCTCGGTCCTGCTGATTTTAAAGATACTCCCCGGAATAATGCCGTTGGAACGGTACCATTGTTTCAAACCGCACACATAATTCTTTGAAATGATCACCCAGCCCGGGAAAGTCGTACTCCGTTTTGAATCACGAAATGTAAATATCACATTATCTGTTTCGTTCGCGGTAGGAAAGATCGACTGGAGCGAACCGATCAGCGGAAGCGTACCCGCTTTCCAATGCGGGTATGAAACACAAACTTTAAAAACATCCACTGTTTCAAGCGGTTCAATGAGCTGTTCTTCATCCAGCTCATCCTGCATATAACTATGCGCAAATATTTCCGCTGGGACATCAGCAGTATCGTATCCTGACAGGTTCACGCTCTGTTTCAGCGTCATCGGCACCCGGCGTACATCTTCCGGCTGTAATTCTTTCAGGGTCCAGAGGATCGTCCATGACGGGCCTACTTCGGCGAAGCGGTCATCCTGCTGCATAACATAATTGAATGAAAAAACCGTCAGCTCTTTGTTGCTGTCCATCGGATAATCGATCTGTTCGAGTATTTCCTCAGTCGTCAGCGGCCGGCCTTCTTCCATTTCAAGGACAGCTTCAGCAAGATTCAGATAACCGGGATTCACATCTGTCAAAAGTGCCTGAGGGAACCAGAAACTGCCGATACGAACAAGGTCGTCATTCGCTGAAAGGATCCCCGCGATCAATTTTCCGATCTGTCGCCCGAATTTTTTATATACATATTTTTTTTCAGTCAGTTTCGGATCCGGATTATCGTAGTCATAATTATTCAGCTTATGTTCCGCCAACCCAGACGCGAATTCCTTCCTGCTGCCATCCGCGAATGATACTGTGATAACTTTAAAATCGCCGAGAGCAGGATTGACGCCGCTTCTGGAAGATTCAACGATCCCTTTCACACCTTGATTTAATGGGAACTCAATTTCATCACCGATCTCATAATTTTTGCAGGGACGATAATAATTATCATCCGAAGCAGGCGCCTCATTTGCTTTCTTCTTATAGCTGCTGATCCGGTTTTCAATTACAGTCTCAGCCAGCTGCAGAGGCGTCATCGGGATTTCTTTCTCGAGCAATTGATTATAGATCAAATCCAGGTCATTTTCATCAATAGTAACAGCGGTCCAATCAAGTGTATTCATATAATCAGATTCCTTTTTCTGAATTTTTTACGGAAATTGCGTTCCCAACCAGGTAACCGGATTCACATAAGTTGAATTTACGATAACTTCCCAATGGAGATGCGGTCCGACCGAACGTCCGGTGCTCCCGATCAATCCGATCAGGTCCCCGCGTTTTACTTCCTGTCCGGGTGTCACCAGAAGCTGGGATTGATGGGAATAAGAGGTATATACGCCCCAGCCATGATCGATGACAGTAAAGTTTCCGTGAATGGGAAGCAGATCAGCAAAGATCACGGTCCCATTGGCGGAAGCATAGATATTGATATTATTTGCGGTACAAACACCAAAATCCACCCCTGTGTGGTAGTTCGAAAATACTCCGTTATTATAGGTTCTCCGATTACCGTAACCGGATACAAAACAGGGCTCATCTACCGGATAGGACATCATCGTTCCCCAGCTGCGTACATTGGAAGTCTGTGTCAGCCCCATTACGGCCTGCGTATCAGCGGCCTGCGTATCCTCTTCCAGTGTGGAAGCATCAACGCCCTCCACAACTTCACTGGAAAAGATACCGGCCTGAATGATGATCGGCTGATTCAGTTCAAAATTTTCACCGTTCTGATTGTTCCCCGATATACTGATCTGCTGCAGGCCCACCGTCTCCATCGCGTCGATCCCAAAAAGCGAATACCAGTCATTCGATCCTTCATCCCGGAAAAAATGGAGCGGGTAACTGCCGACTGATCCCTGCAGGGATGCGATATCGGAAGCCTCCACATGCACCACGTGGGTCTCACCCTGCGTCAGCGGCAGCTGCTTGATCTCAATAACATCAATAAAGGGTGCCACAGAATGTGTTTCAAAGCCCGCGGATTGTCCGTCGGTTTTGCCAAACAGGATCTGTGAATCGCTGAAATCCCATGTACCCGCGGCACGATTTATCTTCTGCAGCGCGGCCGGGGACATGCCCAGTTTGGCGCTTTTCGTCAGCAGCATATCACCGCTGTCATAATTCGATACTGCCGTATACAAACCTGCCTTGTCGCTTCTGATCGTGGTCAGCAGACTACCGATGTAAAGTTCAGTCGGTGAAACAAGTTTGTTTATCCCGCCAAGCTTTTCAGTATCCATACCGGACATAATGCTCAGTGAATCAAGCGTATCCCCTATGTTGACATATTTCGTTGCGATCGATCCGGAAACACCTTCAAACGTCGGTATTTTGATCTTTGTTCCGATAGAGATCGCGTTTACATCGGGGATATTATTGATGGCAAGGATATCATCAACTGTCGTATTAAACTTACCAGCCACGATCGAGAGAAAATCACCTTCCTCGATCGTGTACTCAGCATAAACTTTTTCGTCTTCAGCTTTTACAGGGTATAAAGAGATCACAAACCAGATGATCGTGACCAGTAAAACCGTCAGGCAGCGGCAAATATTATTACTCTTCATAAATGTTAATAAATATTTTATCACGCTTTCCTTTCGTTTTTATGTTGAAAATGTGGAATTGTGTCATATACTAACAACCTGAATTTTTGCCTGTAAATTTGAAAAAGGATTCGGGATTTGGGATGCAGGATTCAGAATACTGGATTCAGTATTTGTAATAAAACATCCGGGCTCCCGTAAAGATAGCTTTCATGGGACATCAGTGATTTCGGATCCGGAGATAAATTTTTGAAATAACGTCGGCAGCCGGTGGTCCGGATTCGATGCAGCAAAGCTGTGATGGGATCGGGACATAATGACAGGGTTTTAAAACAAATAACCGCAAAAAATTTTTTCGCGGTTACCTGTAGTTATACTGAATTCGAATCGTCAGTCTTTCTTTACAGAAGTCAGGACATCTTCCTTACTGGTTTCTGTTTCACCGGCTGTTTTCTCTTTTCCGGCTTTTTTCTTTCGGATAAGCCTTTTGATCAGAAAGACCACCAGAACGATCGGGATCGCGATCAGGATCAGGATCGGGATGATCACAATAATGAAATAGATCAGATATTCAATGACCGATTTTCCGGCATCCAGAAGTGTCTCGAATGCATCCTTGAAAACATCCCCGACAGCCCATTTCTGTACTGTACTGATCGGGGCGGGTTTTATCGAGCTGACGACGATCTCAACCGAAGAAAGAGCAACACTTTCTTCCATATATTTTACCTGACCCTTGAGGACCTCTATTTCGCTTTCCACATCAGCGATCGAATTATAAACTTCCAGAGCTTCTTCCGCATTTTTCGCGGTATCCATGATCTCATACAATTTGTCCCGTGTTTTTTCAAGGCTTGTCAGGCGGGAATTTGTATCAACGTAATCTGAGGTGATGTCTACACCATATATCTTTTTATTTGAAACATATTTTGAGGAATCCGTTGTCTGCCTTTCAATGAATTCCAGCATCTCCTGAAGATTTTCGGAAGGGACACGAATGGAAAGGTTCGCTTTGGGCAGATAGACCTCACCGCTGTAACGTTCCTGGGTCGAAGAAGATGATACGACGAATCCGCCCATCTGCTCAGTCAGTTCGATGATCGCTTCCGCGGTTTTCAGCGGATCCAAAACCTGGATATTGATGCTCGCGGACTTGCGGACCATTCTTTTTTGTGTCTGTTCAGGAGTATTTGCGGCGGAAGGGACTGCTTTTGACTCATAAGCCATAGGCACTGCATCTGCTACCGCGAAGTCCATTTCCACCGCCGCATTAGATGCATAGCCATTCTCATAGACGCCATAATCGCTGTAATAAGATTCCTGATCACGATAAGCAGGTGATTTTGATGACTTGCGCGAACAGCCGCAGAGCAGGATAAGCATCACCGTAAAAACAGTAAGGATCAACTGATTTCGTTTATTCATGTGAACCTCCAATTCTACTGTAAGAGCTCAGTTTGTATTTACCTACTGTATGCGGGGATGTGCTTCGCAAGGTGCGGGAGCAGATATATGTGTATTTGCAAAAAGCGAGAACCATAAAGAACCGCTGCGCTGATTTATGATTCGGCTCCCGAGCATCGCCCCCGCACCTGATTTCCGGGCGCTGAAAACCTGTCCCGTAAGGAGAGGACTTCGTCCGTTCAGATTCGGGACAGGAGCCTCGCCCCATACCCCCGCATAAAAAGGTATCTGTCTCTTTATAAGACTCACACACTTTCGTGTCGG
>DAIMGK010000028.1:0-34752 GCA_036723985.1 Flexilinea sp. | reverse complement strand
CGTCTTTGAAGTGTTCATCGAGGGCTTTGAAGTTGATATCGATCGGCGTATAGCCCGGTGCGAGCTTGGCCTGCGACAGCGGCGCCAGTATTGCCTTCATGGCTTCGTTCATTGTTCCTTTTCCTCCTTTCCTGCTGACAGTTTACAGCATGGAATTTAAAAAGTAAACCCTCAACATTGAGGGTTGACAAAAGTTCGAAAATGTGGTAACGCCCGGTGACTGTCCCCGAAGTCCAACCGGGGACTGTCCCCGAAGTCCAACCGGGGACTGTCCCCGAAGGGGACTGTACCCAAAGGGGGCGAAGCTCCAACTCCGAATCCAATTCGAGCGAAGCTCGTACCTCACGGAGTTGGCTTTCGCTGTACCCTGGTTAACTCATTCCGACCCGGAAGAGAAGCCTTGATCCGGGGCGTAAGAACAATTTCGGTATTTACCACCCTATCGGGGCGGTTTACCGTTGGGTGGTCTTGCGAGTCGGAAATGAGTTTCCTCAGGGTACAGTCCCCGGCTGCTCCTGTTCGGAAAGATGAGCCTGGCGTATGATGCCGGGCGTATGACCGGGGACGGTTCGTCCGAGGCGAAGGCCGAGGAGAACCGTCCCCCCGTTGTTCGGAGATGTGTGCCTGTCGTATTTTGCCGGGCGTATGAATGAAGCCGGGACTAATACGTCAGGCAGACGAGTGTTAGCCGGCGGGGTGAGCCATCTTCGCCCCTTTCGGGGACTGTACCCTGGTTAACTCATTCCGACCCGGAAGAGGAGCCTTAATCCGGGGCGTAAGAACAATTTCGGTATTTACCACCCTATCGGGGCGGTTTACCGTTGGGTGGTCTTGCGAGTCGGAAATGAGTTTCCTCAGGGTACAGTCCCCTTTCGGGTCCCCGGCTGCTCCTGTTCGGGGATGTATACCCGTCGTATTTTGCCGGGCGGATGTATGAGCCGGGATTAATACGACAGGCAGACGTGTGTTAGCCGTCGAGGGGACCAAACTCCGTGAGGTATGAGCTTCGCCTCGGGCGTCCCCATTCGCCTGTCCCGCATGTTCTTTTCCTCACATTAAAGAAAACGGGCGTATAATTGGAGAATAGAGGATAATGCGAAATGGAACATAGAAAGCCGAAAATCGCTTTGGTGTGTCATCGGGGAATGGTCCTGCCGGAGTACCGGGTCCAGCCGGATGAGATCGGGATCTCCTATACGATATCAGTCGTCAAAGCCGGCGGGCTGCCGTTTCTGATCCCGCTGGATTTTCCGTTGGAGAACCTCGGCATGATCCGGGACTCCTTTGACGGGCTGCTCCTGACGGGCGGCGGTGATGTGGAGACGAAACGCTACGGCGGGAAAGAGCACCCGTCCGTGTCCTGTGTCTGGCCGATACGGGATGAACTGGAATGCCGCCTGGCAAACCTTGCCTATGAGACAGGCTGGCCGGTCTTCGGGATCTGCCGCGGCTTGCAGGTCATGAATGTCGCCGCGGGCGGGAAGCTCTTCAGCGACATTGATGACCAGGTGCCCTCCGCGCGTTTCAACCATCATCAGCCGGTCGGGACGCCCCGGGACCATATCGTGCATAAGGTCATGATCGAACCGGGGACACTGCTTCACCGCATCATCGGGAAGCCGGTGATCGACGTCAACAGTTTCCACCATCAGGCTCCTTCCGTACCCGGGAAGGACCTGCTGCCCGACGCGTACAGCGAGGACGGGATCCTGGAAGGGCTGGAGATCCCGGGGCATCCTTTCGCCCTGGGTGTCCAGTGGCATCCCGAATGCATGCAGCAGTATGACGACCATATGAAGCTTTTCCGGGCTTTTGTTGAGGCATGCGGTTTAGGCAGCAGACAATAGTCAGTGGTCAATAGTCAATAGTTGGTGGTTGGTGGTTGAAAGAAGCGGGGACGGGGTGCTATGACCCGCGGTTAACTGATTTCGGCGTTATGCCGGAAGGCATCGCGGGGTGAGTCAGGATGAACGATCCCTTTAATATCGGAAGGAAAAGTTTATGCCTTTAGTTTATATCAGCGGGGGAAGCAATCAGGGAAACAGGCCGGAATACCTGCGTATGGCGGCCCAATTGCTGCCGCCTGCTGTCAAGATCCTGCGGTCCTCTGACCTGTACCTGACAGAACCCTGGGGATATAAACCGCAGCCATCTTTTTACAACATCGTCTGGGAGGCCGACACGGACCTGGATCCGGAAAGCCTTCTGAAATATTTTAAAGATATCGAGACCCGCATCGGCAGGGTGAAGACGCTGCGCTACGGTCCGCGGGTCATTGACCTGGATATCCTGCTCTACGATGACCGGGTCTATCAGTCCCAGTCCCTGACCATTCCCCATGCCTCCATGCGGGAACGCCGTTTTGTCCTGCAGCCGCTTTGCGACCTGATCCCGATGGAACAGGATCCCGTAACCAAAAAGACCTGGTATGAACTGCTGAACGAATGCCCGGATGACAGCGTGGAAAAGCTGGACGAAACACTGGACCTGCAAAGGCCTCTCATCAACTGGGGCCTGCGGACATACACCATGGGGATCGTGAACCTGACGCCGGACAGTTTCTCCGGGGACGGCCTGCTGACCGGGCAGAACCTGGTGACGGGAGCGGTGCGGCAGTGTGAAAATTTCCTTGAAAACGGAGCGGATATCCTGGATTTCGGCGCCGAAAGCACCCGCCCGGGGTTTTCGGAAGTCCCGGAGCAGGAGGAGATCCGCCGCCTCGTCCCGGCACTGAAAGAGGCCCGGCGGCGTTTCCCTCACGCGCTGCTTTCTGTCGACAGCCGCAAACCCGGGGTCGTCCGGGCGGCACTGGACTGCGGGATCGACTGGATCAACAATACCGGTGACCCGGAAGACCCGGAAATGGATGCCGTCTGCGCCGAAAGCGGAAAGGTGACGATCCTGATGCGGTCACGGCCGATCCGTCAAACTGCCGGGGAACAGGTGCCGCCGGAAAAGGTGCTGGAACGGGTGCGCTCACAGCTGCTGGACTGTGCCACACACGCGCAGAAGGCGGGGATCAGCAAAAACAACATCGTGCTTGACCCGGGGATCGGTTTCGGCAGTTCGCCTTCCTTTGATCTGGATATCATCCGTCAGCTGCGTGAGATCTCACGGCTGGGCTATCCCCTGCTGATCGGTCCCAGCCGCAAATCTTTCCTGGGACGCTATCTGCAGCGGACTGTTGAAGAACGCGCCGCGGGCACCGCGGCAGTTGTTTGTTACGCGATTTTAAACGGATGTGACATAATTCGCGTACATGATGTAAAATATATGAAAGACATCGCTGTTATGAGTGATATGCTGAAAAAGACAGTCATTAGTCAATAGTCATTAGTTATTAGTCATTAGTTTTTCGTTGGCGGTTGGTGGTAATGACTCATTGATATGAGTTGGAATATTGAAAGTAACTTTTCAGAGGCGGGACAGGGGTGACCGGAATGCCGCGGGACGGCGGGAAATCACAGCAGGATCCCGGATCCCGGTTCCTGATTCCTTGCTCCTGAACAGATATCAATTACAATTATTAATAAAAAGGCAGGTTTCCTATGGGTAAGTATATCGGTATTGATTTGGGCGGGACCAATATCAAGGGCGCTATTGTTGATTCGGAAAAAGGGATCGTTTACGGCGTCCGCTCCATCCCGACGATGGCGCATGAAGGCCATGTGGCAGTCATCGACCGCATCGCGGCTTTCTGCAAAGCCATGACCGCGGATTCCGGTTTTGATCAGGGTGAGATCCTCGGCATCGGCATCGGGCTTCCGGGCGCCATTGACAGCCGGACCGGTGTTTCGATCTTCATGACCAACCTGCCGGATCACTGGATCAAGGTTCCTGTGGGAGATATCATGAGGGACAAGACCGGTCTGCCCACATTTCTGCTGAATGATGTGAACGCGATCACCTGGGGTGAGCTGCGGGTCGGTGCCGGACGCGGCTGCTCATCAGCCGTGTGCTTCGCGCTGGGGACCGGGATCGGCGGTGGTGTCGTGCTGAACGGCGACCTGGTGCTCGGACGGACAGGGGTGGCGGGGGAACTCGGCCACATGATCGTGGAACCTCACGGAAACCGCTGCAACTGCGGCGGCTTTGGCTGCCTGGAAACCTACGCTTCCGGCCCGGCGATCCGTTCGGCGGCGATGAAGGCTATTGCCCACGGCGGCACCACGATCCTCGGCAATATGGTGGGTTATGACCTGAACCGGATCGATCCGAAGGTCGTCACCGACGCGGCGTTGAAGGGAGACCAGATCGCTATCGAGATTTACAGAAAAGCCGGTTATTACCTGGGGATCGCTGTCTCGAATATGATCATGGCACTGGAACCGGACCGCATCATCATCACCGGCGGCGTCGCGGCTGCCGGCAACCTGCTGCTGGATCCGATCCGCAAGACGGTCCAGGAACGCGTCCATGTAACGCCGATCGACGGCATAACCATCGTCCCCGGCGAACTTGGCGATAACGCCGGCGTGATCGGCAACTCCATGTGGGCGGAAAAATGCCTCTCCGAAACCAGGACACCGGATTTTAATACGAAATAGTCAATAGTTGTTAGTTGTTAGTTGTTAGTTGGTGGTTGGGTAAGAGTACCGCATTACTTTTTACCTTACGTCTTACGTCTGACAGCTTGGTAGGGAGATCCTGATGAAAGGACAAATTACTATGAAGCTGAAGGTGCTGCTGGCTGTGGTCATACTGCTGGTCAGTGTCGTGCCGGTCATGGCACAGAGTGCGGATGACTATATACCGGTGCATACCCGGGAGGAACTGTCCGTACTGCTTTCCCGTGTGAAGGGGTATTTCAGTGAACACGGCAGCGAGGTGGAAGCAGCGCTGAACGAGACGGAAAATCAGGTCGTGACCTCCGCGCTGACCCGGTCATGGGCGGTCGAACAGTATGAAGACGCCTCGCCGCAGCAGATCGACGACGCTTATGACGCGCTGTATAATATGTTCCTCTTTGTCGGACTGATCACCGATCCGGAATCCTCCCTTGAGACCGGGCTCCTCTTCCAATACGCGGCCCAGCTGCTGGACCGGGAATATTACGACCTGCTGGAGGCAAGCGGAGAAGATCCGGAGACCATTGAGTTTGCCGAGTATCTGCGCGGGCTTGCGGAAGCCCTGGTGGAGGATCCGGAAAGCTTTACCGCCGAGGAAGTGGAAGCCAATGTCCTGGAGATCTATCAGGAGACCTATATGGCGGCAGGGCTGAAGGCCATCGCGCATACCGAAGCGCTTCCGACGCCGGAAGAGCTGTATAAAAAAGCGGAAAATTCCGTGATGATGCCGAATCCGGTGGTCGAATATGACACCCCGGAACCGCTGAATGAACTGATCGGCATGCCTATGCCGGATCTTTCCGATGAATTCAGCGCCAAGCTCGGGTATTACAGCATCGTCGCGGGGGTCATCGCGGAATCCGAATATGAGTTTCCGGACGGCGGAAAGGTGCTTTTCCGCCTGTGCCCGGAACCGGATCTGGACATCAGCGGCGTTTACGGCGCGGAATTTTATGAGGATCGGGAATTTTACGGAACGAAGACGGAAATATATAAATATCAGAGCATGCTGATCGCCCGCGGCAATGTCACTCCGATGGACGGACGGGTACGCAGTTTTGCGGTTGACGCGGAAGGGATCGATGAAGCCCGTTTTTATTCGATCGTAAGATCATTTATAGAGAATTGTTTGAACCGGAAAGCCGGGGATTAAGCCGGAGGAAAAATGAAAGCTTTTATTGCAGGACTGGATCTGCCTACCCGCGGTACATTGATCGTTTGGGGTGTTTCGATTTTGATCTTTTGTATCTTTCTTGTGATCCTTGCCGTGCGGATCTCCAACAGTATCAAGAACGCGGAAAAGAATAACGGAAGGATCAATCAATATCTGGCTGCTATTCCTGCGGATAAGATCGGGACGATCCAGGCGATCTACCAGAATACCAGAAAGAGTACCGGCCACGCGATGCTGCTCTGCCTTATGGGAGGATCTTTCGGGTTCCAGCGGATCTATCTCGGCAAGTCGAAATCAGCGCTGGCGATGTTCCTGTTTTTCTGGACCGGTATTCCGACGATCATCATGTTTTTCGACCTGACCGCTATGCCCGAGACGATCTCCGATTTTAACCTGAATGTGATCCAGTCCCTGTATAGCCAGATCGCCTCCCCGGTGACGGAATAAAGGGGCGGATCCACAGGCATTCGCCCGCAGCACAGTGCGGGAGAGACAGAGTTTTCCGGGACTGTCACCGGCTGCTCAGGATCGGGCAGCCGGTGACAGTCCCGTCAGCCCGGCCGGTTCACGCGGTCGCGGAAAAGAGTTGTTTGAGGGAAAATCAGTGAAAAAATGGCGGGATCTATGGGAGCCGTATATGACGCGGCCGGCGGTATATATGACCTTCACCCGCTTTATTCTGGCGCTCGCGGCGGTCCTGCTGGCGGATTTTTTTATTTCACCCCGGGCCGGACGGCCGGTCAAAAGTACGCTATTCCTGCTGGCCGCGTTTCTTTTCGCGGCTCTCGCGATGATCGCTTATCTCCGCCTGGACGGCATGAAACTTCCCAAGATCATGATGCTGCGGGTCAATCCCGCGAAAAAGCCTTCCCGAACTTACGGGGATATGATCGATTACGTGGACGAACGTCCGGGGATCGATTTTAAGGATCTGGATGATACGGAAAAGGATATCTGCATCCTCTGCGCGGACCTTTTCTGCTTTATCGTGTTCCTTGCAGTCGGGCTGATCATTTGACGGACGAGCCGAAATTTCATGTGTGGTATAGCCGGGGACGGTTCCCCTCGGCGGCGAAGCGCCTCGGGCTAACCGTCCCCATAGGAAAGTTAATCTTATCGTGGGACAGAGGTCCCAGGTGAAAGTGTCCCTTTTCGGGACACTTTCACCTGGTACCTCTGTCCCACCTCTGTCCCTAACAACCCGGCGGGAAATTCGCTGTCATGCGGTTTCTTGACATTTGTCTGTGAAACTGATAAAATATTTCCCATCTTTTTAAAGATATATTTATTATTGGAGGATTTTAATAATGAAAAAGATGCTTTCCCTCGTGTTAGCGCTGGCGATGCTGTTGTCTGCCGTTTCCATGGCGGCGGCTGACGGGCTGACCAGTTTTAGCACCTATGAGACCAAGGGCCGTGAGCTCGAAAAATGGAACATTCACATGTCCCAGCAGGCTCAGGATCTGAATGTCCTGGTAAATCTGATCGACGGTCTGCTGACCAACGACAATCACGGTAACCTGAAGCTCAATGCCGCGAAGTCCTATGAAAGCCCCGATGGCGGGAAAACTTGGATCTTCACACTCAACGAAGGCATGACCTGGTTTGACAAAGACGGTGAAGTGATGGCTGACGTTGTGGCGTCCGACTGGGTGACCGGTCTGGAATGGGTCCTGAACTACGCCAAGAACGATTCCTACAACACTTCCATGCCGAATCAGATGATCGCCGGTGCGGAAGATTATTACAACTACACCAAAGAACTGACCGCTTCCGAAGGCCCCGAAGCTGCCTGGGAACTGACCGCTGATGAAGGTTCCGTCTTCGCCGAAATGGTCGGCATCAAAGCCGATGACGAAGCCGGCACCATCACCTATACCCTGAAGGACAACCTCCCGTACTTCCCGTCCGTGGCGACCTACAACTGCCTCTACCCACTTTCCGCCGAAATGATCGAAGAACTCGGTGTTGAAGGCTACCGCAGCGTTACCTGGGAAGATATGTGGTACTCCGGTGCTTACACCATCACCTATTTCGAATATGACAACCAGAAGGTCCTGACCAAGAGCCCGGGCTACTGGAATGACGCCAACACCAAGCGTTTCGACACCGTCACCATTAAGATGGTCGAATCCAACGCCACGGCTTACCAGCTTTTGGAACAGGGTGAACTGGACCATGTTTCCCTCGACCAGGCTACCCTGCAGGAGATCTACAAGGATCCTTCCCACAAATATCACAACAACCTGGTTGAAGCCCGCCCGACCAAATACTCTTACGTGATGCATTTCGCCCTGGTGAAGAACCTCGAAGACGGCACCACCCCGGATACCAACTGGAATACCGCCATCGCCAACGAGAACTTCCGCAAGAGCATGTACTACGGCCTCGACCTGACTCCGTTCTTCGGCGCGGTCAACGCCATCAACCCGCTGAGCTGCCAGAACTACGCTTACACCGGCAACGGCGTATCCTTCACCTCTGACGGCACGGATTACACCAAACTGGTCCTGGCGGAACTGGGTCTCGAATATGACCCCGAGAATTATGTCCGCTACAATCCTGAACTGGCTGCCGAATACAAGGCCAAGGCGATGGAAGAACTGAGCGCCAAGGGCGTGACCTTCCCGGTCACAATGGAATTCTACTACACCGGTTCCAATGAGGAACAGGCACAGTGGGCAAAGATCGTGGAAAGCATCTTCTCTCAGTGCATGGGTGATGATTACATCGTGATCAAGAACAACACCTTCATTTCCTCACTGTCCAATGAAGTCCGCACCCCGCGGAAAGCCTCTTTCTACAGAACCGGCTGGGGCGCCGACTTCGCTGATCCGATCAACTTCCTCGGACAGGAAACCTACAACGATACATCCGCTTACTTCTCGACCGTTTACTCCAACGCCAACGAAGTTACGGATCCGGATCTGATCGCTGCCTACGAAGAATTCACCGAACTGGTCAAAGCCGCGGATGCCATCACTGACGATCTGGATGCCCGCTACGCCGCTTTCGCCAAGGCAGAAGCCTGCTTCCTCGAACACGCTCTGGGTATTCCGTGGTACTATGAAGTCCGCTGGGAACTGAGCAAGGTCAACAACTTCTCCAAGGTCTATTCCATGTACGGCATGCAGGCTTACCGCTATGTCGACTGGGAAACCAGCACCGAACTGCTGACCACCGAACAGGCCCAGGCCTTCGCTGCCGCCTATAATGCTGAATAAGCGTTTTGGCTTGTATCGATAGAATAATTTAAATGCTGCTCCGGGACAGTTCCGAGAGGCTGTCCCGGAGTTTTGATGTATAGAACATACCCCCGGGGGCTGTCCCTTTATGGGACTGTCCCCACAGCTCCGAAAGATCCCGGTTGGGGAATGTCCCTGACATCCCGAAATCCCAGGGTGGGGACAGTCCCATAAAGGGACAGTCTCCGACAGGAGTATTTACCATGCGTAATTCGATGAAAGAGGCGAAGCATCACAAAGACGATTTTTTCATCGGACCACGCATCACTTTTCCCCTCCGCTTTGACGGAAAAATTTATGATCATGAAGGAGAAAGACCATGATCAAATATATCACAAAACGTTTTTTCCAATCAGTACTAATGGTGCTCCTGGTCGTCTGCGTTGTCTTTTTCCTGCTGCGACTGATGCCGAGCGACTATTTCTTTACGGAAGATGAGCTGATGAAGTTCACGGATGCCCAGAAATACGCCAAGCTGGAGCGTATGGGCGTCATGGAGATCTGCGGACACTGCCACGGGACGGGCGAGATCGAAGGCGAGCCCTGCCCCCACTGTAAACACGGCGGCACCGTGGGAACAGGCTACGTGAACCGCTCCATTTTTGCCCAGCTGGGTGATTTTTTCAGCGACATGCTGCAGATGCGTGTATATAACTCAAAAGGGAAAGAGGTAAAATCCATCAACCCGATCTCCATCGGCCCTTACATTTCCCAAAAGCTGAAAGGGGAAGAGCCTTTCGGGGATCTGAAGGATGACTATACGGTCAAAATGAAATTCAACCTCGGCAAAAGCATCCGTCTGGAGAAAAACCAGTACGTGATCGATGTGATCGCCGCGAAAATGGGTGTATCGCTGAAGATCGGACTGATCTCACTGGCGATTTCACTGGTATTCGGTGTTGTCCTGGGGGTGCTGCAGGCCCGGTATAAGGACCGGCTGTTTGACCATATCGGTACGGGGTATACGGTGATCGTCAACGCCGTTCCCCATCTCGTCATCTACACCGTGATCATGATCGCGGGGGCGACCTTCTTCAACCTGCCCATGCGGTATGACGCCACCGCGCCCAAACCGTGGCTGACGATGGTATTGCCCGTGATCTGCCTTTCCATCAGTTCCACCGCGGGTTATATGCTGTGGACGCGGCGGTATATGGTCGATGAGCTGAACAAGGATTATATCCGCCTCGCCCGGCTGAAGGGCCTGACCGACCAGCAGGTGATGTTCCGCCATGTGCTGAAGAACGCCTTTGTCCCGCTGGCTCAGTACCTTCCGTATTCGATCCTGCTGACGGTGGGCGGTTCGCTGCTGGTGGAGACCTTCTTCGCCGTTCCCGGGATGGGGCCCGAACTGACACTTGCCATCAGCCGGTATGACCTGACACTGGTGCAGGGGATCGTGCTGCTGTACGCGTCGATGGGGATCATGGGGGTCTTCCTCGGGGACCTTTTGATGACGATCATCGACCCGCGGATCACACTGACAGGGAAAGAAGGGGTGCGCTGATGGATAAGAGAGAAGAAAACCGCAAAAAGACCGTACAGGAAATGGAGCAGCCGATCCCGATCCTGGATGTGGATCCATCCAAGGTGGATACGGAACCGGGCATCGAGCGCCCCATGGGCAGGGAATACCTGAGTTCCCGTGACCGCATGCCGGAAAAACAGCTGTTTGAGTTTGCCGAATACAAGCCCATGGAGGCTGAACGGATCGGCTATTCCAATTATTCGTACTGGAAGAGCGTCTGGCAGAATTTCCTGAAAAACAAAACAGCTGTGTTCATGTCCATTCTGTTCATCCTGCTGTTCATTTTCACATTCGTTGCCAGCGCCATCGGCAAATATGATATCAACATGCCGCCGGATCCGCTGAATAAATCCTATCTGCGGCCCAATTCCGAATTCTGGTTCGGCACCAACGCCATCGGCCAGGACTATTGGGCACAGGTCTGGTACGCGACCCGGGCGTCTATTCTGCTGGCCGTCCTGGTCTCTCTCGGACAGGTCAGCCTGGGCGTGATCATCGGCCTGATCTGGGGTTATGTCCGGAAGCTGGACCGGTTCTTTACGGAACTGTACAACCTGATCGATAACGTGCCGACGATCATCTATATGACGCTGATCGCGCTGATGGTGGGGAAAACCATGGTCACCATGGGGATCGCGATGGTTTGTTTCGGGTGGCTCTCGACCGCCCGCAATATCCGGAATCTCGTGTTCATGTACCGGGACCGCGAATATAATCTTGCCAGCCGCTGCCTTGGGACCGGATTGTGGCGGATCCTTTTCCGCAACATCTTCCCGTACATGGTCTCCGTGATCATCCTGCGCCTCGCGCTTGCCATTCCGGGGACGATCGCCTATGAAACGACCCTGACCTACCTCGGGCTGATGGATATTTCAAAGCCGTCCCTCGGCATGCTGCTTTCCAGCGCCCGCGCCGTTTTCCCGCGCGCGTCTTATACGCTCGTTTTCCCGGCGATCATCGTATCCATCATCACCATCACCTTCTACCTGGTCGGCAACGCCTTTTCCGACGCCTGCGACCCGCGGAATCATGTCTAAAGGAGGGCTGCGGAAATGAACGAAACAAATACGCAAACCGTTGATTTTGATGCCCGCGCCAGACAGGTGCTTTCCGAGAAACCGCTGCTTGCGGCAAGGGAGCTGGAAGTTACGTTTTCCCTCCGGGGCCAGCAGCTGGTGGCTATCCGCCGGGCGTCTCTGGACCTCTATGAGGGTGAGACCCTCGCGATCGTGGGGGAATCCGGGTCCGGGAAGAGCGTTTTCACCAAATGTTTCGTGGGAATGCTGGATAAAAACGGTACCATCACACACGGTGAAATCGAATATGACGGGCAGGATCTCACCAAACTCAGTGAAAAGGAATGGCTGAAGATTCGCGGGAAAAAGATCGCCATGGTGACGCAGGACCCGATGACCAGCCTCAACCCGCTGAAGACCGTCGGATATCAGATCCAGGAATCGGTCGAGCTGCATCAGGGACTGCGGGGCAGGGCCGCCAAAGAGGAAACCATCCGCATTCTGGAAGCGGTCGGTATCCCGGACGCGCCGCGCCGTTACAAGCAGTATCCCCATGAATTTTCCGGCGGGATGCGCCAGCGTGTGGTCATCGCCATCGCCGTCGCCTGTAAACCGCAGATCCTGATCTGCGATGAGCCCACCACCGCTCTGGACGTGACCATCCAGGCGCAGATCCTGGACCTGATCAGACGGCTCCAGAAAGAACAGAACATGACCATCATCTATATCACCCATGACCTGGGTGTGGTGGCGAATGTCGCTGACCGGGTGGCGGTCATGTATGCCGGACAGATCATTGAGGTCGGCATGGCCAATGAGGTCTTTTTCGACCCCTGGCATCCCTATACCTGGGCGCTGCTCTCCGCCCTGCCGCAGCTGGGCGTCAAGGGAGAGAAGCTGCCCGCCATTGACGGCACGCCGCCGAATCTGTTCAATAAAATCGAGGGTGACGCCTTCGCGCCCCGCAACAAGCATGCCCTGAACATCGATTTTATGGAAGAGCCGCCGATGTATGAGGTCACTTCCACCCATATGGTGAAGGCATGGCTCCGCGACCCCCGCGCGCCGCATATTGAACAGCCTCATGCCATCAAGATGCTGGAGACCCAGGACAACCGGTCGAAAGGGACTGATCCCAATGCCTATCACCCGCATCTGGACCCTGACCGTGAGACGCTGATCGAGGTCAAAAACATGCAGGTCACTTTCGGGTCCGGACGAAATAAATTCGTCGCGGTGGATGACGTCAATTTCTCCATCTATAAAGGCGAGACCTTCGCGCTGGTGGGGGAATCCGGTTCCGGAAAGACTACCATCGGACGGGCACTGGTGCGCATCAACCCGATCACTTCCGGGGATGTTTATCTGCAGGGGCAGAAGATCAACGGAAAGATCAGTAAAGAACAGGACCTGAACGTTATCCGCTCCTGCCAGATGATCTTCCAGGATCCCATGGCATCCCTGAATGAGCGGGCGAAGGTCGACTACATCGTCTCCGAAGGCCTGATCAACCATCATCTGTATAAAGACGAACCGGACCGGCAGGACAAGGTGCAGAAAGCGCTGATCGAAGTGGGGCTGCTGCCCGAATTCTCCTCCCGCTTCCCGCATGAGTTTTCCGGCGGACAGCGGCAGCGTATCGGGATCGCCCGGGCGCTGATCATGGAGCCGAAATTCGTCGTTGCGGATGAACCGATCTCCGCGCTGGATGTCTCGATCCGCGCGCAGGTGCTGAACCTGCTGAACGATCTGAAGAAGAGCCGCGGACTGACGTACATGTTCATCGCCCATGACCTGAGTGTGGTGCGCTTTATCTCCGACCGCATCGCGGTCATCCATAAAGGGCGGATCGTGGAACTGGCTGAAGCCGAGGAGCTTTTCCTCCACCCGCTCCATCCCTACACGCAGGCGCTGCTTTCCGCTGTCCCGAACCCCAATCCGTATCTGGAACGCTCCAAGAAGCTGCTGGTTTATGATCCGGATATCCATGATTACAGCGTCGACAAGCCGGTCTGGGAGGAGATCCTGCCCGACCATTTCGTCTACGGTAACAAGCGGGAGCTGGACGGATACCGGGAAAGCCTTGCCGCCGGCTCTGTATAGAGCCCTTCGGGAACTGTCACCCCTGTGAAGTAAAAGGTGCCCGCCGTCACAACAGTAACGGCGGGTTTGATATCGATGATACAAATCCGTTGACGAATCAACTCATAAGGTATAAAATAACGAACAAAAAATTTTTAAGAAGGAGAACAGCATAAATGACAAGTGAAAAGGAACTGTATGAGCGGGCAAATCCGGTTTCCAAAACGGCCGTAACAACACTGGCTCAAAGAGCGGCTGCAGGATATGAGAAGGCCGCCGAGATTCTGAAGAGACTCGATGTTGATATGGAATACTATAAAAACAGTGCCGTTACGAATGAGCGCGTACGGAATGTCGGGATTTTAATTCACGAGCTTCGGCATGTGGCTATGAACAGGACCATTGAGGAGACAGGGATCGATAACGTTTTTGACCTGCCATGCGGGTACTCTCAGCGTGTCTTTGAAATGCTGGACCTTGGAAAGACCTATGTCGGCGGCGATCTTCCTGCTGTGATCAACAGCTTCGTACCCGTGGTAAATGAGATGCTTACCGATGAAGAGAAAAAGAGGGTAGCCTTTAAAGTAGCTGATGTTACCAGCTATGAATCTCTGGAAAAGGCTGTAGCGCATATCGACGGTCCCATCTGTATACCGATGGAAGGTCTGACGGTATACCTCAACAAGGAAGAGAAGACCAGGCTTTTTTCCAATATGAAACGGCTGCTGGCCAAAAAAGGCGGCTGCTGGCTTTCTGCTGATGTTGAAACAATGGCATATTATCGTGCCGGAATCGGCGCCTTTGCTGAGAGCAGGGAAGATGCTCAGCAGATGATCAATACGTTTTTAACTGCTTTCTCCACGCAGTCGGATTCGGATATTCTGGGAACCGTCCTGATCGAAAGAAAAGATAAAAACGCTTCGGGGCTGAGCGGAGGATTCGATTTTGATGCCATGGAGAAGGTATACAATGCTTACGGCCTCAAGGTGGAAAGGATACCCTATTACCGCGATGACCTTGAACTGAAGATGTTCTCAAAACTTACCCCGGAACAGATCGCAAAGCTTAAGGCGCTCATCAAACAGGTACACATTTGGAAGATCACTTCCGATCCTGACGTGTCAATCGCTGATTCCAAACAGAGCTCATATGAGGAGGGCGATTTTTCTTCCACATTCCGGAATGCCTCAGGCAGGCTCCAGATCAAGCTATGCGGAAGAGTTGATTCCATTACGGCTCCTGCCTTCTTAAAGGCCTGGGAAGAGGAAGTCAGCGCAGAAAAGGCTGATTCCGTGTTAATTGACTGCGCAGATCTTAAATACATTTCTTCGGCGGGACTCAGGGTTTTATTAATAATCAAAAAGTCGCTTCCGGAAAATGAGCTGATACTTCACAATGTCAATGAAGATGTAATGGATATACTTGATACCACGGGATTTTCAGACCTGTTTACAGTAGTCGCCGAGTGATTCCGGTGAACCTTAATTGACCCACTTTCGCAAACATACCCATATTTGCTCACGTACCTTGCGAAGCGCACTATCACTCATACGGAGGACAAATATAAGCTGAGCTTCTTATAGCAGGAAAAGGAAAGGCCCATCGTGGGAGTCAGCAGAACCGCTGCCGCTTTTCGATAACAATTTCATAGAAAAATCAAAACCGGCCGGAAAGCTCTGGCCGGTTTTTCATCGTATGATCAATGGTTTAGGAGAGACCAATGAAAAATTGATCTGTCAGGCGGGTTCTGTGGTTTCTTCTGCCGGCTGTTCGGCTGCGGGGTCAGATTCGCCTTCCGCGGTTTCTTCTGCCGGCTGTTCGGCAGCGGGGACAGATTCGCCGTCTGTGGTTTCTTCTGCCGGCTGTTCGGCAGCGGGGACAGACTCGCTGTCCGCGGCTTCTTCTGCCGGCTGTTCAGCAGTGGGGACAGATTCACCGTCCGCGGCTTCATCGTTTTTCATGAAGTATTTCATGAAGAATCCGATCATTTCCTCATCTGTCGGGTTTTCCGGCAGTTCGCTGAAGTCCGCGCTGTCTTTATACTCCTCGATGCGGTCCTCAAACCAGTCTTCGAAACGATCCGCAGCCCGGTCATTTTCGCTCTTCTTCTGGTGGCCTTTCGGATGATCTTCCCCGGACATCGGTTTGAGGCTGTTTTCCCCGTCCGGACCTTTACCGGTGAAATACATCCGGAAGAATTCGATCATCTCTTCTTCAGTCGGGTTTTCAGGCAGCCGGCTGAAGTCAACGCTGTTTTCGTTCCAATCGATGCGGTCTTCGAACCAGTCTTCAAACCAATCTCCATGCCGGTGATGTTCATGCTTTCCCGGGAAGTTTTTCTGCTGATCACAGTGGCAGGGCATTCCCGGACAGCCTTTCGGCTGATTTCCGCGGCCGGGTTTTCCCGGGAAACCTTTCGGCTGATTCCCCCGTCCGGGCATTCCCGGGAAGCCTTCCGGCTGATCCCCGTTACCGGGCTTCCCGGGGAAGCCTTTCGGCTGATCCCCGTTACCGGGCTTTCCGGGGAAGCCTTTCGGCTGATCCCCCCGGCCGGGCTTTCCGGGGAAGCCTTTCGGCTGATCCCCGTTACCGGGCTTCCCGGGAAAGCCTTTCGGCTGATCTCCCCGGCCGGGTTTTCCCGGGCGGAATTTCGGCTGATCCCCGCTGCCGGGCCATTCCGGGAAACCTTCCGGCTGATCTTCACTGCCGGGCCATTCTGAGAAACCTTCCGGCTGATCTTCTCTGCCGGGTTTTCCCGGGAAGCCTTTCGGCTTATTCCCCCGGCCGGTTTTTTCCGAAGGAGCCGGGTTTTCGGAGACTGTTTCCGCGTTCTCTTCCTTGCCGGTCCCGTTTTGATCACCGGTTTCCGCAAACGCGGTGACGGAGTATAAACATATGGCCAGAATGGCCAGTATCACGATAATAAGGTTTGTGCTTTTGTTTGATTTCATGATATTGAAAACTCCTTTCATGTTTTATTGTCTGTAGTATAGTGCATGAAGGTGGAAGCATCATGGAAGAATTGTGGAAACTTTGTGGAAAAAATGGGACAGCAGCACCAGGTGCACCTGTCCCATTTACATGATTTTTTGAAAGGCGATCCGCGGAGTCCCGTCCTCTACAAAAATGATCCCGCAGCGCTGAAAGCCCCGTTTGGAGATCAGGTGCAGCATGGCAGTGTTATCTTTATGGGTATCGATACGCAGATTGCTGATCTGCCCCTCACAGAAATCCAGGCAGGCATCAAAGATGCCGCGGGCCTTTCCGTTGGTGCCCAGACGGTGGATGGTACCGTAGAGGTCGGTATCGTTGAGCCATGCCCCGTCTATGATCTCCCGGTACATGGGGTCCGGCCCGATAATAAAGGCGAAGGCGCCGCAGAGCACACCGTCTTCCTCGATGACATAACCCCAGCCGTTTTTGATATCGCTGACGACTTTTCTCTCCGGAGGCTCAGTCTCACCCCACTGCGTCCGATTGCCGGTTTCCCGCATCAGTTTTCTGGCGTACGCGTAGGTTTCCATGATCTCCGGGAGATCTTCCATCGTACTTTTTCTGACAAGCATATGACCTCTGTATTTTTATTCCCCGCGGATCACCTGTCCCGTTCTTTAGAAACAGGCAAAGCCCCTGCCCTATATGATGACTCGTGTGATCCCCGACCTCTGTGATCTGAAATCTCTGAACTCTGAACTCTAAACTCTGTATTCA
Source organism: Flexilinea sp. (assembly GCA_036723985.1). Classification (GTDB taxonomy): domain Bacteria; phylum Chloroflexota; class Anaerolineae; order Anaerolineales; family Anaerolineaceae; genus Flexilinea. The sequence continues at coordinate 17,428 of DAIMGK010000028.1, read as the reverse complement.
TTCCGGTGAATGGAGGACTCGCTGTTGAAGCCTTCGGGATAGCGATTTTTCAGCTTTTCGATATTCCGGGCGAAGACCGTTTCCAGGTCGACATCCAGCGCGGCGGCGGTCTCAGCGATGTACCAGGCGACATCGCCCAGTTCATCGATCATCTTTTCCCGGTCCAGTTCATGTCCCTGCGCCAGATGTTTTTTGACCAGGTCGATCACCTCGCCGGATTCACCGCACAGCCCCATCACGCCGTTGATCAGGACGTCTTTTTTGTCCAGCTTCGGGTTCAGCGTCCGCATGGCCAGTTCCTGATATTCGTTGACCGTCATCATGTTTCCCCTTTCCCGTTATCCGCGGCTGCTGCCGCCGGAACCGGAACGGCGGTTTTCGGGATGCCGTTCATGGCTGGGACCGCCGCTGCGGGAGGGTGTGCGGGATTCCTGCGGCTTGACACGCTGTTCCGAAGACGGACGCTGCGGCCTTTCCGGCGGTCTGACGGAGGAGGGCTTGTTTTCCGGACGCCGCCGTTCGGAATTCCCGGAAGACGGCCGTGCGGGGAAATCCCGGTTGGAAAAGGGATCGTTCTCCGGACGAGACGGACGTCTTCGTCCGGAATTTCCGGAGGAAGGCCGTTGCCCGCTCTGTGACGGGAAGAACGGAAAATCAAGGGAAACAGGCTGTGATGAAGGACGCCGGGGCCGACGCTGTGAGATGCTGCTGCTGAGCAGTTCCGCCGCGAGCATGCCGATGCTGGCCAGACCCGGGATCCCGGCAGATGACTGTGGAGCGGATGAGCTTTGCCGCTGAGCGTCGACAGCCTTTTTCCCGCTGAGGGTAAGATATTTCCCGTTATCCAGGCCCGTCAGGTAGTCGCCCACGCTGACGTGATAGAGCAGCGCGGCCTCCCTGATCTCGGCTTCCGACATCTTCGCGCCCAGCGCGGATCTGTCTTTATCCTCGTCCGACCCGGTGAACATGGAAACCAGATCGCTGAGAAAGCCGCCGGAGGATGGGCTCCCATCGGCGGACTTTTTTATCACGGCAGCATAGCGCTCCCAGATGATGTTCTGCGCTTCCATGATCGGGTTCGGTATCTCGCTTGCGGATGAGACCTGTATCTTTCCGGAAGAAGCCGGTTTTTCGGCGAGTCTGCTGCCGCAGTATTCGCAGGTATACGGGTCCTCGGAATTGGCGCCGCAGAAGGGGCAGTGGGTCGTCCCGCGGGAAACTTCCGCCGGAGTGCTGACGACCTCGTACCGGTCATAGTATTCGTCAATATGGTCCACATGATAGACGGCGTCGATCAGTTTCCGTTTATATGGTGCGCAAACCTGGCATGCCGTACCCGCGATGGCACAGTTGGCCGGGCAGTTGGAACAGGGGCGTTCCGTTGTTTTCGGACTGTCACTGCCGTCCAGATCCAGCCCGGTGACTTTTTCAAGGAAATCGTTTATTAATGACATTTTCTTGCTCCTGATATTCTGACAATGATCACCTGTATTTTTAGCATACCACATTCTTTATGCTTTTCCGCAAATTATATCAATTTCTGACAGAAACCCTGATGACTCCGTCCGCCGGGCATATCATAATACGGCGGAAGCGCAGTCGGAAAAAATCATCAGCACGCCGGCTGCTGCTGGAAAACAGCCCGGTACAAGGATATCTTTTCCGGATCCACAAGGCTATTCTGATCATATAACAGAAATATTATCCTTGTCAGGTTGAAGACCCGGAAGGACATGGCTGATACGAAGGTCATGTCCCTCTTTCCATTTTTTTAAGACGTGAGCCCGACAGACGGAGCGGATCATGTCCTGTTTCTTTAATTCCTCAGACAATTGAGCTAAGACGTCCTTCGGATAACAGTCAACTGTCCGAACGATCCGATCTGCCATTGTATTCCGACGGAAATCAACGCCTCTGTTGTTCCGTTCTGCTTCCTGACGATATAGTTTCTTTCCCGGGAGAAAACGCACTGTTGTACTATAATTAATGGGGTAACAACTGTATCGTCTGAAAACAGAAAATTCAGATGGAAATATCATTTCATATGGGGCAGGTGAATATGAACAAACCGATGATAACCGCTCATTCCGGGTGTGAAGGGACAGGCATAGATACGATGGATTCCATCGAAAAAGCGCTGCTGTTCAATGCCGACGCGGTCGAAATTGACATACGAATGGACCCGTTCGGAGACCTTCGGATCTCTCATGATCCTTTGTCTGTTGAAGATTATTTTCGGAAAAATCCGCTGGCAGATGTATTCCAGCGGATCCTGCCGACTTCTGTCCTGATCAATTTTGATATTAAGGAAAAAGAGGCGTTATATAAAACGATCACTGCCGCCCATGATTTCGGTTTCCCGACAGAACGCCTGATCTTTACCGGATGTACAACACCGGAACAGCTGATAAATGATCCGGAGCTTGCGCACAGAGCGAATTTTTTCCTCAATCTTGAAGAAGTCCTGAAATATGTTTACGCCCATCACAAAGAAGAATTCAGCCGGGAAATATTCATAATGCTGATGGAAGATCCTTATATCATTTTTATTGATGAGGGCGGAACCATGCCGGATGTTTATCTTTCCGAAGCGGTAATGATCAAACAGAAGATCTACGCGATCTCAAGAACGCTTGAGGAAAAGATATATGTAGATACGGTCCGCATATATCAGGAAACGCAGGCAGCGGCGGCGAACCTGCCCAGAATTTTGCTCCGGACTCCCGTTTTGGAAAAGCTGAAAGCCGGAAATGTCCCGCTTTCGGTCTGGACTGTCGATGAACCGGATCAGATCCGGCGCTGTCTGGAAATCGGCGTTTTCAATATCACGACAAAAAAGGTCCAATTAACAAGGCAGACCCTCTTTTCCTGATTGGGACAGCGGGGACGGTTTCCGGTGTCCCAAAGCGGAAAATGGAAGAAAATTCGCCCTGATTTTTTCTCCCATCATAGTATAATTAAGGCCATACATTTACAAATGATCCTGATCTCAGCATACGGAGGAGTGTGGTTATGAGAAAAACAAAAATTATCTGTACTATCGGCCCTTCCAGCGAGGACCCCGCTGTTTTTAAAGAAATGTGCCTGCAGGGCCTCAATGTAGCCCGTTTGAACTTTTCTCATGGCTCACATCCCGAGCATCAGAAAAAGATCGACATGATCAAGAAGGTGCGGGAAGAGCTGAATATGCCGATCGCTATCATGCTCGACACCAAAGGCCCGGAATACCGCATCAAGACTTTCCGCAGCGGGAAGATCACCCTGAAAGACGGAGACAAATTCACATTCACCACCAGGGATATCGTCGGCGATGAAAACATCGTTTCCGTAAACTATGTAGGCCTGATCGATGACCTGGCAGTAGGGGACAGGATCCTGGTGAACAACGGGCTGGTGGTTTTCCTGGTGGAAAAACTGGAAGGCCAGGAAGCGCACTGCACCGTGATCACCGGCGGTGTGCTGAGCGACCGGAAATCCATGAGCTTCCCGGGCAAGGTCATGCGGCAGAAATACCTGAGCGATCAGGACAAATCGGACCTCCTGTTCGGGATCCGGAACAAGGTCGACTTCGTGGCGGCTTCTTTTGTTTCCTGCAAACAGGATCTGGTGGACCTGCGGACATTCCTGAACGAAAACGGCGGCGATGACATTGATGTCATTGCCAAGATCGAAAACCAGTCCGGCGTGGATAACATTGACGAGATCTGCTCTGTCTGCGAAGGTGTCATGGTTGCCCGCGGCGACCTGGGTGTGGAAGTGGCATTCACCGAGCTGCCCGCCATTCAGAAGCACCTGATCACGAAATGCCGCCTGCTGGGCAAGCGGGTGATCACCGCTACGGAAATGCTCGAGAGCATGATCACGAATCCCCGCCCGACCCGTGCGGAGATCAGCGATGTGGCGAACGCGGTATATGACGGGACCAGCGCCATCATGCTTTCCGGTGAATCGGCCGCCGGGAAATATCCGGTGGAAGCGGTCCGGGTGATGAGTGAGATCGCGGAGAAGACCGAAAGCCATATCGATTATAAAGGCCAGTTCCAGCAGCACAGTTTTGTGATCCAGGATTCGGTGGACGCCATCAGCCACGCGGCCTGCACCATGGCGATCGACCTGAACGCCAAAGGCATCGTGGTCAGCTCCCACAGCGGCCTGACGGTCCGCATGGTCTCCCGCTTCCGCCCGCCCATTGATATTCTCGGGCTTGCCACGAGCAAACGGACCTGGTATAAACTGGCGCTTTCCTGGGGCGTGATCCCGATCCAGACGGAACATTTTCCGAACATGGAAGTGCTGAACTTCTTCTCCCTGCGCCTGGCGAAAGACGCCCTCAGGCTGGAAAAAGGCGACTGCGTGGTGATGACCGGCGGCGATACCAGCGGCCAGAGCGGCAACACCAATGTGCTCCGCATTGAGACGGTGAAATAATAGTCAGTAGTCAGTGGTCAATAGTCATTAGTTGGCAGTTAGTTGTTCGTGGTTAGATGGTATCTTCCGAAACAGATACCTAACGGGTAACAAAACAAAAAAAGCCGCTCCTTCGTTATTTGGGGAGCGGTTTTTGATTTTGGGGTAAGGGTCAGCATCCGAGCTCTTTGTATATCTTTTGGATGAAGGGGGCTTTGTATGAGAGATACCGGTCGATATCGTGCGGGTAAAGCCGGGCGGCGGACTCTTTGATCCTGCTGTATTCACGGACCGCGTCGGGATGGGAACGGAGATAGTCCCGGAATGCCAGATGCCTTTTCAGTTCCGCGGAGTTCAGGGGGCAGACGTACAGGTGATGGGTCCGCAGATGTTCCTTTCCTTCGTATGTGAAGGCTTCCCTTCCCGGGATGCCGAGGTCTCCCTCGTGCCGGTAACCGATTTTTCCCAGTGCGGAGATCACTTCTTCCAGCAGGGACTCATCCCGGATCACCACGTCGATATCGATGATGGGTTTGGCGGACAGCCCTTTGACCGCGGTGCTTCCGACATGCTCCGTCCGCAGGGCAAGCCCGTCCAGGCATGCCTGCAGCTCTGACTGTATATCAATGAAATCCTGCTCCCATGCCGGATCATATGGGACAACGACAATGTTTCGTGTGATCATTTACATACTCCCGGTAAAATCTAAAGTTCACTTTAGATTTTCACATTTTTTCATCTTGTAAGGCATTAATTCCCGTGTCCTGCCGGGGACAGTTTCCGAAGGCTCTGTATAGAGCCGGAGGGAACTGTCACCCCAGCCCAAAAAAATCGGTGGGGAACTTCAGGCTTAATGAACTGTCACCTCGGCCCGTGTAAGCAGTAAGGAAGTTCATCTGATTTGATATGTGGTGACAGTTCCCGCAGACTCTGCATAGAGCCTGCGGGAACCGTTACAGAGAACCGTTCTCGGCGAGTTTCTGCAAACCGGCTAAATAATATTCGAAGGAATAAGGTTGTTCCTTTCATCGATCGGGAACGGACTTTCGGCCATACAGATGATGCCGCCGTTTCCAACCGGTTTGACTGAATTATTCAGAACTGAAAAATTCCGGATCGCGCTTCTTTCCGGATTTGTGTTTTTTTTGATCTCGATCGGATGAAGGATCCCATCTTCTTCGATCACCAGATCAATTTCCCGCTGATGGGTATCACGGTAGAAGTTCAGGTTCACAGCGGCTTTGCCGTAAGCGTAATTACGGACCAGTTCACCGATCACATAGTTCTCATAATAATGACCGGAGGCCGCACCGTTCATCAGTACATCCCGGCCGGTCCAGGAAGACAGATATGCACACAAGCCGGTGTCACAGAAATACAGTTTCGGGGTCTTGCTCAGTCTTTTCAGTTCATTTGCCGCATACGGTTCCAGAAGCATTATGATCCCCATTGACTGCAGGATCTTACACCATTCTTTCGCTGTAACGCCGGATACGCCTGCAGAGACGGCTAATTCGTTGTAATTCAGCATCTGTCCGCTGAAGGCCGCGCATGCCCGCAGAAATTTTCGGAACCCTTCGGTATCAGAGATCCCGTTGTCGTCAACAGCGTCCCGCATCAGATAGGTTTCAATGTAGGAGTTAAAATATTCCTGCATCTGTTCCTGATCCAGCCCCCGGACATCCGGCAGACCGCCTCTCCAGATATGATCAAAAACAGTTAAAACATCATTCGGCGGAAAGAGCAGCTGCCTTTCAGAAAGTGACTGAAAGGAAAAATCAAGTTCTTCCGGCGGGTGGATACCGGCAAGCTCCCGCTGGGACAGGGAATACATCTTCAAAATACACAGCCGCCCCGCAAGGGATTCCCGGGCTTCTTTCATCAGTTTCCGGCTTTGTGAACCGGTCAGCCAGAAAAGGCCTTTTTCCCGGCTTGAATCACAGATGATCTTGATCTGTTCAAACAGTTCCGGCGCCTTTTGAACTTCGTCGATCAGGACCGGAGGTTTATAAGTCTGAAAGAACAGCGCGGGATCATCTTTTGCCAATGATCGGGCACGCCTGTCATCCATCGAGACGAAAGTCCGCTGCTGATCCGCGGCAAGATGCTGCAGCATGGTGGATTTCCCGACCTGCCGCGCACCGGTGACCAGTATTGCCTTGAACACCGTATTCATGCTCAGAAATTTTCTTTCCAGATCTCTTTTGATATAGTTCATATCCTGCACCCCGGTAAAATCTAAAGTGTACTTTATTTTTTCACATTTTTTTCATCCTGTCAAGGGGAAAAATCCCGCAGGTTCGGGGACGGTTAACCCGAGGCGAAAGACGGAGGAAACCGTTCCCCCGCTTTTGGAAAGTCAAGCCTGACGCATTGTACCGGGTGAATGGTGAAATTTTGATATGGAGACGATAGGCATACTTTTCCGAAGATTTAAGGACGGTTGCCCTCGGCCTTCGCCTCGGAGGAACCGTCCCCGGCGAGCCTGCGGGGACGGATACCCGGACATATTAATAACAGCCGATCGAATCATCCCTGAGAACGAGTGTGATCTTTCCGTCATCGCTCCGGTCCAGGAGGACGGGCGTTTCAGCTCCCTGAAGGTATTCTTTCCAAACCGCTGCTTCATCCCGTTTCCCCAGAACGATCATTGAGACCTCATCAGGACGGGCGCCCCGGCCGGTAAAAATACGTTTCGGCGGGATTCCGTCGGGGAAAAGCACATTGTGAGAACCGCTCTCAATGATCCAGGCGCGTTTGTTCATGTAAGAAGACGCAAGATGTACAGATATATCATCCGCGCTGAAAACAAAACCGGTTTCGAGGTCCGCGGGGACAGGGGTGTTATTCTGCCGGGATCTCCCGTTAAGATACAATACGGACAATTCTCTGCCGGCGCCTGAGGCGAGGAATTCCCGTTCCATCCATGATTCCGAGATATCGATCCATGCCGCGGACGGGACGATCCGGACCGGGAGGATCTGTTTTTCCAGAAGCTCCTGCGCCGCGTAGTCCGTTATGCCGTCAGCGATCACAAATTTTCTGCCCGCGGGGGAACGGATCTCCATCGTCTGGGCTGATTTTGTCTGGCTGAACCGAACAACAGTCCGCCGGTCCAGCCTGTTTATGACATTTACCCAGATCATTACCGAAACGAAAGCGAGCAGCATCACCGCGTACGGACGGTAATTTCTTTTCCTGATGGAATTGACGATCGCGGCACGTCCGAGGTACAGTGAAATGATCAGGGCGATGATCAGCCATGCCTGCAGCGGCGGCAGGTCAAAATATACCGACCCCCATTCTGTCCGGGCAAAAAGCTGTACGATCCGGATCGTCAGGGAAGGCGCCGGGTACACCAGCCAGGCAGCCGCCGCCCCGAGCGGATAGAAGAGGAAGCTGAGCAGCAAAGCGGTAAAACCGCCGATCATGATGAGTGCCTGAAAGGGCGCGATCAGAAAATTTGCCGGCAGGGAGATCAGTGATATTTTCCGGAATGCCTGGGCGGAGACCCAGACCGTGAAGATCTGGGCGCTGACTGACATGATGCAGAGATCGTTCAGCAAGTTCACAACAGCTGTCAGAGTTTCTTCCGATATTTTCGGGAAGATCTTCGCGATCAGCCCGCGGGCCGCGTTACAGAGCGGTCCTGAAAAAAGCAGGATCCCCAGTGTCGCGGTGACGGAGAGCTGAAAACCGAGATCGAGCAGGATCAGCGGCCTGGCAAAACCCATCACCATGGCGCTGATGGCGAGGTTATTGATCCCGTTTCCCGTCCGGCCCCAGACCGACCCGAAGATCGCGAGCCCGCACATGACCGCGGCCCGTACAACCGCGGCATTACCGCCGACAAGGATGGTGTAGAAGGGGATAAACGGAAGCATCAGCAGCGGCGCCCACCATCGGTGTACAGTCCTGCGCAGGATGTCCAGCAGGAGCCAGGTCAGCACGGTAAAATTCGCGCCGGAGATGGCGATAATGTGCGACGTTCCGGTCTTTTGAAAGTCATGTTCCAGGCTTGAGGTGATCTTTGTCTCATCGCCAAGCAGGATCCCCGCCATCAGGGCGCTTTCCGGTTTGGGAAAAAGCCTGTAGACCCGGTCTGTCAGGACAGCCCGCAGCCGGTAGATCCCGGCGCGGAGACGGCTGCCGGAAAAACCGGGAAGCTTCTCCACCGCCGGATTGTTCATCATCGCGGTGATCCCGTCCCGTTCCAGCCAGGTCCGGTATGAAAAACCGGAAACCGTGTCCGGAGGCAGCACGACCGTCCCGCTGATCTTCAGCCGCTCCCCGTATTGAAATTCCTGATCAATCTTATGATAAAAAACAAGCAGCAGCCTTCCGCTGTCCGGCTGATCCGCTGTCTGCTGATCCTCACCCACCTGTATCCGCAGCGATGTACGGGACGGAGTTACAACAGGAGGGGCTATGATATATCCGGTGAAACAGACTTTATCCCGGCCGGTAAAATTTTCAACGGAGCCGGCGGGACGTTCCCGGGGAGCGATGGAACTTCTTCCCATTCCCAGCAGAAACAAAGCCGCGCAGAAAAGCAGCCGGGAGATTTTTTTGGGGGGCTGATCCAGTTTGTATTTCCGCCCTTTTTGAAAGAAAAGGACAGCCCCTCCGAGGCAGAGGAGAAAAAGAATGAGGCAGATCAGGAAGGGAACGCGGACCTTTTGCCCGATAAGGATCCCTGTCAGCAGCATTACCGATGCCTGAACAGCTCCCACTCCCCCGTCCATATGACCCCGTTCTTTCTCCGGTCAGCTGTCCCCGGCGTCCTGCTTTTCCTCCCTCAGCGGATCAGTGATAGATATCGTGCCACTGAGAAACGGCGCAGCGGTCTTCCGAACGGCTGAAGCTTTCCATGTTCCAGAGGATGCTCCGGGACGCGATACGGTCGGAAACGCCGCAGATGTTATTGGCTGAAATACCGATGGTGATATTGAAATACAGCGGTATCGCCGGCAGCTCTTCCGCGTATATCTTCCCGGCGCCGGATTTCGCAAGCGCGGGCAGCATGCAGGCGTCATCGTATAACAGGTTCCGGTATCCGCCCACATTGGTCCCGATCCAGTTGTTCTCCGCGTCGGGGATCAGGTCGCTGCGGTAAACGCTGCAGGGGTTGGCCGCCGCGGACCAGGTGAACATCGAAGCGTCAAATTTCCGCCCGAAGAGAAGTCCGTCGGGCCCCTGCGCGTAGAGTTCCCCGACGGTAAGCGGCTCAATTTCCAGCCCGATGCCGCATTTGGCAAGGTCGTTTCGGATCATGCCGGCGGCTTTTGCCGCCGCCGCCGAATCGGTGGTGAGCAGTTTGAAGGAAAGCTTTGTCCCGTACATGATCCCGGGGACACGTTCGGCGATGCGGATGCCTTCCGGATCGTTTTCCGGAACGGTCCAGCCGAGGGTTTCCAGCGCCTGTATGGACGCTTCCGGATCGTAGGGGACCGCTGTGAGGGCCGGGTCATGTTCCGCATGGTCCGCGGGATAAAAATCAACGGGCACTTCCGACTGTCCGTAAAGGAGCTGCCGGATCAGCGCTGTCCGGTCAATGCACTGTGCCAGCACGGTACGCATTTCAGGTGTCCGGAACAGGCTGGCGGTGCTCAGGTTTGCCGAATCCATGTTCAGGACGAGTTCCTGCCGCGTCAGGGCCGGGCGGATATGAACGCTTTCCTTCCCGTCCCTCACGTCTTCCAGGATCGGCTCCAGGTCATAGCCGAGGTCAACGGAGGTATCGATAATGTCGCAGGTCCCCGACTGCAGCGCATAGATGTTATTATTTCCGGGATTGCCAAAGAATTTATAGACGATCCGGTCAAAGAAAGGTTTCTCCCCAAAGTAATAGGGATTGGTTTCGGCGACAATCTCGCTGCCCTTTTCCCAGGAGACGATCTGCCAGGCGCCCCAGCCCAGCGGAGCGGTATTGATTGCTTCCGAAGCGCGGATCATTTCCGCGTTCATCCCCTGCATCACATGTTTGGGAAGCGGGATCCAGAAGACATCCGCGGGATCATCCGGCTGATATCCGGGGACTCCCCGCCATTCGATCGTATGTTCGTCCGCCGCGGTATAGCTTTCTGTAAGGTTATAAATCCGTTTGGAGGCGTTGATCCCTTTCAGGCCGTTGACAGTCATGGAGAATACGGAATCTTCAGCGGTGAGGGGAACGCCGTCGTTCCAGGTCAGCCCGTCTTTCAGCCGGAAGGTGATGACCGAGCGGAATATATCCGTCGGTTCACTGATGGAGTTCCATGTCTTCACGCATGCGGCGCCGACGCAGCCTTCGGTGGGCTCGGCGGGCAGGAATTCCGTTCCGGGTTTCAATTCCACCGGATTTCCGTTGATATCCACGATGATATCGCCCCGCGTTACCGTAACGGCCTCTTTTTCCTCCCGGATCTCCTCAAAGATCACCGGGGCCGCTTTCCCGTCGCCGATATCAAATGGTCCGTCGTAAATACTCTCCAGAACGGACCACATGGCCCGGCTGGATTCATCATAGAAGAACAGAGTATCCGGTTCTTTACCGAGGCAGACAGTAAGGACCTGCTTTACTTCCGGTGTCGGGGTAGGCAGCTCTGTGGGTGTCGGTTCGGGGGGCAGTGTCGGTTCCGGGAGCTGAGCCTGCTCTGACGGGACTTCCGCGGACCCCGGATCTTCCGTTTTTTCCGCGGCATATTTTTCCGCGACCTGTGTCATGATCAGGTTCAGGTCCGGTGTAGGTTCTCCCGGAAGCTGTTTCGCGGAGGGCATATTGCAGCCGCTGAGAAGGGATAAAACGATAAGGACGAAGGCTGTTATTCGCGCAAGGTTGAATATGTGCTGAAGTTTTTTCAAAATTTCTCCAAAATAACGGCGGGGATCCGGGACCGGCGTGCAGTTCCGCATCTCCGCGGGAAAATGATCTGTTAATGGGATACTGATGATCCGCTGTCCGCGGACCGGTCAGTTTCTCCCATACTAATTATACTCCAACACCTGTTTTTATCCGGGATTCAACTGCCTTTAAACTCTTCCGTGGTCGCCTGATTTTCCGCTGAGATCCCTTCATGGATAAAGACTTTTTTCACAGTCATAAAAAGGATCCGCAGGTCCAGCAGGGGGGTCCAGTGATCCACATACCAGACATCCAGACGGAATTTTTCTTCCCAGCTGATGGCATTGCGGCCGTGGACCTGTGCCCAGCCCGTTATCCCGGGAAGCACCTTATGGCGCCTGTGCTGCTCCGCGTTGTAAAGGTCCAGATATTTGACGAGCAGCGGGCGGGGTCCCACCAGGCTCATTTCCCCTTTCAGTACATTGAAAAGCTCCGGCAGTTCATCCAGGCTGGATGCCCGCAGCAGCCTGCCGAATTTTGTCAGCCGTTCCTCATCCGGGAGTTCATTGCCCTTGCTGTCGGCCGCGTTTTTCATGGAACGGAACTTATACAGCCGGAAAATTTTCTCATGCAGCCCGGGCCGTTCCTGCCGGAAAAACACCGGGGAGCCCAGGTTGACGCGGACCAGGACCGCCAGGATCAGCAGCAAAGGCGACAGCAGGACCAGCCCCAGCCCCGATACCAGGATGTCAAAAACCCGTTTAATGATCTGATAGAATCTTTTCTTCATGTCTGCTAAAGTCTGCAGGCGAGGATCCCTGTTTCCGCGGAGAAAACCGGACGGTCACGAAACGCGGCGGAACAGTGAAAAAGACCTGCTCCGCATGGGCTTCGCCCGGTCCATATGCGGAGCAGGAACTTATGTCCCGAATCCGGGATCACCAATACGGCTGATATCCGTTTTTGCTGAATCCTGAATCCTGCATCCCGAATCCTTTTTTCAAACTAATGACAACTAGTCCCGGCCTGTCAATGAGCCGCCAATCATCAACTAACAACTAATGACTATTTCTTCCTTTTCGCGGGGGCCATCAGACGCCACAGGTCCGCACCCCTGGATATATTCCCTGTCACTTTCAACTGCCCTGTCATGAAGAGCCTGTTCGCGGCATATTCGCCTGTTGCCATACCCATCAGATGGTCGAAACTTGCCGAGATCGTGGAATCCGGGTGGAGACAGGAGCCCGGCAGGATCTCAATGGTGTCGGGTTTGATCAACATGTGGAACACTCCTTCACCGCGGCCTGTAATTTCGAATTGGATCAGGAGCGAATCGTGGGGGAATTTCCGGAAAAACTTTTTGCGGTTCTTATTATACAGGTCGGTATAGGCATTTTTCAGCTGTTCAAAAGCATCTTCAAAGGAAATGTATTCACCTTCCCCGCCTAAATAGATCTCACTGTACATGCGGTTATACTGCTCCGCGCTCCGGGGCCAGGACAGATCCTTGGTCATGCAGCGGTGCTGCAGCTTCCGGAATGTGCGGGGGTCGCCGATATACATTTTGACTGCTTCCTGAATGGCGAGGAACAGGGCTTTGGAGTGATAGGTGACAAAGGAAAAGCCTTCGCCGATACCGTCAAAACTGCTGTACTGCCGGACGGAATCCTTGAGCCCGCCGGTCTCGTGTACGATGGGCACGGTTCCGTAGCGCATCGCCATCATCTGGGACAGGCCGCAGGGTTCGAAGCGTGAAGGCATCAGGTACATGTCCGCGCCGGCAAAGATCTCGCTTGCCAGCTGTTCCGAAAATTCCGTGGAGAACCCCAGCTGTGCCGGCCATTTCTTTTTCGCCTTTTCGAAAAAGTCCACGTATTTCTGTTCGCCCTGTCCGAAAACGATCAGCTGCACACCCATCTTCATGATATCCGGCAGAATTTCTTTGATCAGTTCGATGCCTTTCTGTTCATTGAGCCGGGCAACGGATGCCAGAAGCGGGAACTCCGGCTCCTCCGCCAGTCCGAATTTCCGCTGGATACTGGCTTTGCATATCTGCTTACCCTTCATGGAGCGTACGCTGAATTTGTGCGGGATCCGGGAATCAATGGACGGATCATAATGCCTCATGTCAATACCGTTGAGGATCCCGTAAAGTTTGTAATCGACCAGGTCCGCCACGCCTTCCAGGCCCATGCCGTATTTCGCACTGTGCAGTTCGCGTGCGTAATTCGGTGATACGGTGGAGACCGCGTCCGCCATCAGCATGGCTCCTTTCATCAGGTTCACATCGTGCCGGCCTTCATATTCGTATCCCAGGCCTCCCTGGTACCAGCCTTCCGGCAGGGCAAAGGTCGTGGTCAGCTCTTTGGCGCCGAACTGCCCCTGATAGGCGATATTATGGATCGTGTAGACTGTTTTGATCCCCTGCAGGTCTTTGCGCCAGTATTGTTCGTTTTTCAGATAGATGATCGCCAGGGCGCTTTCCCAGTCGTTGCAGTGGATGATCTCCGGGCGGAAATCCAGCTCATTCAGCAGGTCAATGACCGCTTTGCTGAACATGGCGAAACGCAGCTTGTCGTCATCATAACCGTAAAGCCTCGGCCGGTCGAAGAAAGCTTTGTAGTCCAAAAACCAAACCGGGACGCCGGCTCTGTCCCCGCGGTACAGCCCGACGGGGATCGCGGATGCGCCCAGTTTTATCCTGCAATTCTTGACCTTGACCAGCTCATCCCCGAATCCGTCCCGGACACAGCGGTAAAGCGGTGTGAAGATCGCGACTTCATTTCCCGCTTCTTTCAGAGCGGGGGGAAGGGAAAAAGCAACATCTGCCAATCCGCCGGATTTACTGAACGGAGCACATTCACTGGTTACGAATAAGATTTTCACGGTTTCGCCTCCTTGCAGGAATTTATTTAAGGTTTTTCAGTTGTTGTAAATTATCATAACACATTTTTCACGGCAGGATCTTTCTTTTTTGCTAATGCGCCGAAGTTGATCCGAAAGGGTCAATGGAGAGCCGTACTGTATGGCCTTCGCTTCCTGACCCGTTCCGAACCATTGCAGATTCACATAGATCCGGCTGATCGAACGAAAAAGCAGGATATTTCCAGGTATCTCCCGATATGACAAATGACATGACAGAAAAATACGGTAAAAGGCTGAAAACCTGTATAGAATTGTAAATAGGGAAAGAATGTATGGAATACGAAAACAAAGCCGGGATCCGAACTACCGATCATATCGATCTGAACATATTTCCTGATATTGCTGTCCTGACAGCCCTGCTTCAGGACAGGACTACGAAACGGAACATTATTTTTGTTTCCGATGCTTACTGTATCGACGGCGAGCCTGTCGATACGAAGCCGGAAATTACCTCGGAAGTACTGCGGAAGCTTGGTGACAGTCCCATCCGGCCGCGCTGCTTCAAAAGCCGTCCGGAACAGGCTGACCGGACCCGGAAGTACTCGGAAGTCTTTACACCGGTCTGGATCTGCAATAAGATGAACTATTATTGCGATGAAGAGTGGTTTGGCAGGAAGGATGTATTCAACACTGAAAACGGGCAGGATCATACGGTAACTGAAGAAAAGATCATTTTCCCGAAAGGGAAACGCTGGCAGAAATACGTTGACTCCAGACGGCTCGAGATCACCTGCGGGGAAGCGCCGTTTCCGGTTTCCCGCTATGATACCGCGGATGGCTCTCCGATACTCATTAAAGAGCGTGTCGGTATCCCTGACCGGAAAATGAGGATCGTCAATGAAAACAAGGAAACGGAATCGGATCGGCTGGAGTGGACATACCGGGCGTTCCAGAGTGTTTTATGGATATGAATACCAGGCGGATAACCTGCTGATGAGCTTTACAGAGTATATGGCAGACCGCCTTCATCGGGAACAGGCCATAAATGAATTGAATACGATCGCCGACATTATTTATATAAACATCTGACAGATGGATGGACTGACCGGGACGGTACCGCTTTTGGAACGGGAAGCGGAAGTCCGGACACCACCGTTGATTCGCGGATTAATAATGGATACAGGTAAGGAAATGGAGAATATGCCCTGCCTTGTTTATGACTGGCAGGCAGAGAAATCTGTTCTTTACAACAGCATCAGGAGATAAAAAGGCAAACATGAAGTTTGATTTTCATAATTTCGACATTTACCGCGAAGGCAACCGGCTTGAAGTGAAAAAGGCCAAAGGCGGGCTGCCAAACAGCTTGTGGGATACCTATTCCGCGATGGCGAACTGCTATGGCGGCGTGATTCTGCTTGGTATTATCGAACAGGCAGATGGAAGTTTTTCCACTACAGGGTTGAAAGATGTCGAAAAACTCCGTAAAGATTTCTGGAATACCATTAATAACAACACGAAAATCAGCATAAACCTGCTGAAGGATACGGATGTGGAATCATTTGATATCAACGGAGATATCGTTCTTGCAGTACATGTTCCTATGGCAAAACGAGAGGAGAAACCGGTCTATATCAATAATGACTTGTTTGGCGGAACATTCCGGCGAAATGGTGAGGGAGACTATCACTGTACAAGAAGCGAAGTGCGGGCGATGCTCCGGGATCAGACGGAAGAAACCATGGACATGAAAATTCTCCTTGATCATGAACTTGATGAACTCAACAGGGAAACGATTCGTTTATACCGCAGCCGGCATACCGCTTATAAAGATGATCATGTATGGAAGGATCTTTCTGACAGTGAATATCTGGAGCGGATCGGAGCTGCCAAAAGATCATGGGAGGATGGAAAGATCCATCCAACCGGGGCGGGACTTTTGATGTTTGGAGAAGAATATAAGATTCTTTACGAATATCAGGAGTATTTTCTGGACTTCCGGGAAATGCTGGATCCCACGATCCGATGGACAGATCGCGTTCAGTCCCAATCCGGAGACTGGACGGGCAACCTTTTTGACTTCTTCTTCCGGATCTATCCGAAGCTGGTCAAAGATTTGAAAATCCCTTTCAAACTGGAAGGTATCACAAGGGTTGAAGATACTCCTGTTCATAAAGCAATTCGGGAAGCACTGGTAAATTGCATTGTGAACTCTGATTTCTTTATCCCCCGCGGCGTAGTGATCCGAAAAGACGAGGACACGATCATCATGGAAAACCCCGGGTATATCCGAACGGGAAAAGATCAGATGCTCAGAGGTGGTATTTCCGATCCCCGGAACAAAACGCTGATGAAAATGTTCAATATGATCGGTATCGGCGAACGCGCCGGCAGTGGTGTGCCGGATATATTCGCAGTATGGGAATCCCAGGGATGGGAAGCGCCTGTGGTGGAGGAACAATACGGTCCGGATCGAACGATTTTAACGCTTTCTTTTGCAGAAAAAGCAGGTAAAGCCTTATTTACAGGTTCACATGACCCAATAAATGACCCAATAAATGACCCAATAAATGATCTTTTTGAGAAAGATATCGATAAAAAGGTATATAAAGCGCTGCTTGAAGATCCGGCTTTCAGCAGATTAGAGTTGGCGAATAAATTGAATGTTTCAGATGCTACGATCAAACGCTCATTAAAGCGTCTTTCTCAAAAAAGCCTTATCGTGCGAAAAGGCAGCAGAAAAACAGGATATTGGGAAATCCGGAATATTTCTGATTCGGCGAATCCGGATAAAACTCAATAGCAGCTAATCAGCATAGTTGGTTTACATGCCAATGAGGAGAATTCTTGCCGGATCTTTGACCGGGAAGAAAAAAGTTCTGTTTTATACAACAGCATCTGGAGATAAGACAGTTATGAATGTGACTTTGAATTTAAATGATCAAACATTTGCTGATATTACCGGAATTATCTAAGAAACTCGGTCTAATGCTGATCGCAAAGTTAATAAAGAACTCATTTTGATGTATTGAAAGTCGGTCAATACCTTTCTGAAGTGTCAAAAGACGTAACATATGAGTCAATAAAAGCCAAACAGGATGGCTGGGGAAAAGGAATTGTTCTTGAGTTTCCCGATTATATTCTGAGGAAAGAACCCGGTATACAAGGGTGTTCAACGCAAAACCAGAGACGGATGAAGCAATTATGTAATACTTACTGCAATCATTAAAATCTCTCAACACTGTTGAGAGAAAATGCTTGGTCGAATAATCGTTATATCAGAGTCTGAAAAAAAGATAAACTTGCAGCTAATTGCAAGTTAGTTGCAAGTTTAAG
>DAIMGK010000027.1:0-35446 GCA_036723985.1 Flexilinea sp. | reverse complement strand
GCAACTTTTGAAACGTTACTAAATAATGTAGTTATTTAGAAAGTGTTATACTAGTCAATAGTTACTAGTCAATGGTTATCAGTCATTGGTCGTTAGTCAGCCCTTCACACCTTATCATGTTTAATTATTGAACCAATGTCTGATTTGAATAAAGATTAAGAATTTCGGAAAACCTGTCACGAGAGGTCAGATAATGAATGCACAGGAGATCATCAATTATATCGGCAGCGCCGAAAAGAAAACACCGGTCAAACTTTATGTGAAAGAAAAAGCACCTGTCGATTGGGGCAGCGCAAAAGTCTTCGGCACAGGAGACAAGATCATCTTCGGCGAGTGGAAAGAACTTGCTCCCATTCTGGAAGCCAACCGGGATGCCATCGCGGATATCGTGATCGAAAATGACCGCCGCAACAGCGCGATTCCCATGCTGGATCTGAAAGAGATCCCCGCCCGCATCGAACCGGGCGCCATCATCCGCGAGCAGGTGGAGATCGGGGCGAATGCCGTGATCATGATGGGGGCGATCCTCAACATAGGAGCTGTCGTCGGGGAAGGCACCATGATCGACATGGGCGCTGTTCTCGGCGGCCGGGCGACCGTCGGAAAGAACTGCCATGTCGGCGCCGGAGCGGTCCTGGCGGGTGTCATCGAACCCGCTTCCGCCACACCGGTGATCGTTGAGGACAACGTGCTGATCGGCGCCAATGCCGTAGTTATCGAGGGCGTACACATCGGAGAGAACGCGGTAGTGGCCGCGGGAGCGGTAGTGATCGAGGATGTTCCTGCCAACATGGTCGTCGCCGGATGTCCCGCCCGGATCATCAAGGAAAAGGATGCCGGAACTTCACAGAAGACCGCGCTTGAATCCATGCTGAGAAAACTTTAGTTTTCGGAACCAGAGATCAGGATTCAGGATTTGGATTTCGATTTAGGTATTCAGCCAAAGAGGATGCAGATCTGAAGGGAAAGGTTTCCGGGGACGGGTCACATGAGGCGGTCCGCCGATGAATGGAAACTTTCTCACGCTATTCGGAGAATTGATCAGCGCTTTCTCAGAATTCAGAGTTTAGAAATAAGATTTGAGTGTTGCAGATCAGGGGGAATCAATTGTCAGAGAAAAAATTGCCTTTTACGTATGAACAGGTCCGGGAATGGCAGAAACAGGCCCCGACGCCGTTTTATGTTTATGATGAAGCCGGGATCCGGAAGACCGTCCGCGATCTTTATGCTGCCTTTTCCTGGAACCAGGGGTTCCGGGAATATTTTGCCGTAAAGGCGCTCCCGACACCGGCAGTCTTGCGCATTCTGGAAGAAATGGATTGCGGCGCGGACTGTTCCTCCGTCACGGAGGTCATGCTGGCGAAGGGCTCCGGTATCAGCGGGGAGCGGATCATGTTCACGTCCAACGAAACCACCGCCGCGGAATACCGGGGTGCCCGGGATGCGGGAGCGATCATCAACCTGGATGATATTACCCAGATCGAAAACCTGGAAAATGCCTGCGGCATTCCGGAAACGGTCTGCTGCCGTTACAATCCGGGGGAGTTTCAATATGCCACGAATGCCATCATGGGACACATGTATGACACCAAATTCGGCATGACCAAGGAGCAGCTCTTTACATCCCTCCGGACGCTCAAAGAAAAAGGAGCATCCCGATTCGGGATCCACGCCATGCTGGCTTCCTGTTCCCTGGAACAGGGATATTACCCGGCTCTTGCGAGGGAACTGTTCGGTCTGGTCCTGGAGATCCGCGAGACACTTGGCATCACCCTTTCCTTCGTCGATATGGCCGGCGGAGTCGGCATTCCCTACAAGCCGGAACAGGAAGCCATTGACATCGCCAAAGCCGGAGAAGGCGTCCGCGAAGTTTATGAAGAAATGCTCCGTCCCAACGGGATCGAACTCTCGCTGTTTACCGAAATGGGACGCTTCATCACAGGACCGCATGGATACCTGCTGACCACGGTGGTCGGGAAAAAACATATCTGGAAAGAATATATCGGAGTGGACGCCTCCCCCGCGGATCTGCTGCGGCCGGCCATGTACGGCGCATACCACCACATCACTGTCGCAGGCAAAGAGAACTGTCCCGCCGACCAGACCGTGGATGTCGTTGGCGCCTTATGTGAAAACAACGATAAGTTTGCCATCGACCGCCCGCTCCCGCCCGTGGAGATAGGGGATGTGCTGGTCATCCACGATGCCGGCGCCCACAGTCGTTCCATGGGCTACAACTATAACGGACGGCTGCGCTGCGCGGAATACCTGCTCAAGCCGGACGGGTCGCTCCGTATGGTACGCCGTGCGGAAACCCCGGCAGATTACTTCGCGACATTTGATATTGACACGGACTTCGATTTTCGCTCATGAACACATTAGACCGGGCAGAAGCTCTCGCAAATAAGCTATACGCAATTCGCGAACGCATCCATCGTCATCCGGAACCGGGTAACCGGGAATTTGAGACCGCGGCGCTGGTGGAAGAAACACTCCATGGACTCGGGATCGGGACACATAGAGTCACCGATACCGCTGTCGTCGGGACGCTTCAGGGCGCTTTTCCGGGTCCGGTGACCGCGCTGCGGGCGGACATGGATGCCCTGCCGATCACGGAAGACAGCGGCGCGGAATTCGCCTCGGAGGTACCAGGATGGATGCATGCCTGCGGACATGACGTCCACACCGCAGCCGCGCTGGGAGCGGCTATGCTGCTGGCTGAGATGCGTGAAGAGCTGCACGGCTCCGTACGTTTCCTTTTCGAACCGGACGAAGAAGGCTCGGGAGGAGCGCGCCGTATGATCGCCGCCGGATGCATGGAGGGAGTGGAAGCCGTTTTCGGCGCCCATGTCGCTCCGGACCTGCCCGCCGGTGTTATCGGAGTCCGTTACGGGAAATTTTACGCCGCTTCCGATATCTTTACAGTCACATTCCACGGACATTCCGCCCATGGCGCCCAGCCTGAAAAAGGGATCGATGCCCTTACGGCTGCCGCGGCAGCCGTTTCCGCGCTGAAAAAACTGCCTGCCGCTGTCATCAGGGATCCCGCGGTTTTGAACATCGGCACCTTCCATGCCGGGAGTGCCGTAAACATCATCGCCGATACAGCAGTTTTCTCCGGAATGATGCGGACACTGGGTCCCGCTGACCGGAGCTGCCTGAAGCAGGCTTTTCGGGAGACAGTCGAACGGATCTCGTCGGAATACGGTACAACAGCGGAGATCGACATGCGGGAAAGCTATGCCGGAATCGTAAACACGGACGCGGAAACCGATCTGGTCCGGCAGACTGCCGGAAAGCTTTTCGGCGGCCGGTTCGTACAGGTGATCGAACAGCCCACCATGACAACGGAAGATTTCGGGTATTTCATCGACGCGGCGAAAGGTTCTTTCTACCACATCGGCGCGGGATGCTGCGCTCCGCTGCATAATCCAAAATTTCTTCCGGAAGCATTCACTATTTACCGCCTCGCAGCCCTGCATGCTGATATAATAGGGCAATATCTTTTAAAGAAAGCCGAATGATACATGAAAACCATTGCTTTAAAATTCGGCGGCACATCCCTCGCGGATGCTGATCAGATCCGCAAAGTCGCCGCTATCATCAATCAATCCCAGCACAGGCGCTACGTCGTCGTATCCGCCCCCGGGAAACGATGTTCCGATGACATCAAAGTCACCGATCTGCTTTACCGCTGCTATAACGCCGCTGTTGCCGGTGAGGATTTCGAACCGACACTGGAACTCATCAAACAGCGTTTTACCGACATCATCGAAGGTCTGGGTATCAATTTCGATATCGAGGCCGAGATCGACGAGATCCGTGATCACCTGAACTGGACACCGGAAAAGGATTACATGGCCAGCCGCGGTGAATACCTGAGCGCCAAAGTCATGGCTGCTTTTCTTGGGTACAAATTCATTGACGCGGCCAATTATATCCACTTCAACGAAAACGGCACGCTGAACTTCCAGAAAACCAAGGAAGACATGAAAAAGGTCCTCACCGTTACATTCCGGGCTGTCATTCCCGGATTCTACGGCACGACCCCCGACGGAAAGATCAAGACATTCTCCCGAGGCGGTTCAGACGTCACAGGATCCATCGTTGCCCGTGCGGTCCATGCGGATATTTACGAAAACTGGACGGACGTTTCCGGTATGCGGGCAGCTGACCCGCGCATCGTGGAGAACGCCAGACCGATCCGCATCATCACTTACCGTGAACTGCGGGAACTCTCCTATATGGGTGCCACCGTCCTGCATGAAGACGCAGTCTTCCCGGTGCAGCAGGCGAACATATCCATCAACATCCGCAACACCAATGATCCGGATGACCCGGGAACGCTCATCATTCCGCACCTGCCGGAAAACGCCAATCCCGGCAGTGTCACCGGCATCGCCGGGCATAAGGGCTTCAGTTCCATCCTGATCGAAAAGGATATGATGAACAGCGAAGTCGGTTTCACGGCAAAGATCCTGAACATTATCGCGGCTCACGGGCTTTCCTTTGAACACCTGCCTTCCGGGATCGACACCATGTCCCTGATCCTGCGCACAGAGGACCTCGCTCCCGCCCGGGATGAGATCCTTGCCGAGATCCAGGAAGCCGTTCAGCCGGATACACTGTTTGTGGAAGACGGGCTCGCGCTGATCGCCATCGTGGGTCAGGGCATGGCCTATTACAAAGGCATCGCCGCCCGCATTTTCCAGGCCATCACCGATGCCAACGTCAACATCCGCATGATCGACCAGGGTTCCAGCGAACTGAACATCATCGTCGGTGTCGCGGAAGAGGATTACGAAGCAGCCATCAGAAGCATTTATGACGCGGTGATCGCGTAATCCGGTTCAGGCCGGTGGTTAGGCATGATCACGCAGACCGGAACGATCTTACAAAAACAACAGCGGCGCGGAAGTATCACGAGATCCGCGCTGCTGTTGTTTATTATCCTTTACAGGTTTATACTGTCTGACTTCAATTGTTCAAATCCGGGTCAACAGAACAGCGGCCTGCGGCCCGATGCTGAATATGCGGCGGCAGACATGAGCGTTAACTGTCAGGCTCAGATCATTTAAAGACTCTCCCCATCTTCTGATATTCCCGTTCGATCCCGAGGAGAAGGTCCTCGCGGGAGAGCGGACGGTTTTTCCGGGCAGAGGAATAGATCGCCCATACGACCGCATTCCGGATGCTGCCGCCCGCGATCTTATAGGAATAGGCAAGAGGCCGCAGGTCAATATCGGGATCCTTCGCGATATTATCCGGCACAAGCAGCTGCCAGAGGCGCAGACGGGTCTCTTCATCCGGGAACGGGAAGTTGATAATAAAATGGATACGGCGGGCAAAAGCCTCATCAAGGTTCGATCCGAGGTTCGTCGCCATCAGCACGATACCGTCATAAGTTTCGATACGCTGCAGCAGATATCCGACCTCGATGTTGGCATAACGGTCATGAGAATCGCTGACTTCAGATCGTCTGCCGAAGAGCGAATCCGCCTCATCAAAGAAAAGGATCACATTGGAGTTTTGAGCTTCAGTGAAAATGCGTTCCAGGTTTTTCTCTGTTTCTCCGATGTACTTGGAGATGATGGTAGAAAGATCAACCCGGTAAAGTTCCAGGCCAAGTTCCCCGGCGATCACCTGTGCGGAAAGTGTCTTACCTGTACCGGGAAGCCCGGTAAACAGCGCGGAAATGCCCCGTCCGGAGACAAGCTTTTTCCCGACGCCCCAATCTTCAAGGACCCGGGAACGGTTCCGCGCCATAGCGATCAGGGCATCGATCTCCTCCGCCTGCTGTTCCGGCAGGATCAGGTCGGAAAGCGTGTACCGCGCTTCCATCTTTTTTGCCAGATCCGCCAGGTGGTGCATTGAACTGATCCGCGCACCCTCATAAAGGTCGGAGATCGCCAGTTCACGGTCTTCAGCCATCGCTTTGCCCAGGCCTGCGTTCACAGCGGAACGGATCTGTGCCGAATTCAGCGAGAACTGTCCTGCCAATGTCCGCAGCGACCCGTCATCCACTTCATCTGCCAAAGGCATATTCACAAGATTTTTCTTCCACACCGAAAAACGCTGTGTACCGGTCAGACCGTCCACCTGTTCCCGAAGGATGAGACGGCTCGGGACAAAAGCATTCGACGAAAAAACAAACTGACGGTTTGTCAGAAATACCGTCGGAACATCCCATTTTTCAAAGAAACGGCCGATCTTCGCGGGGAAAAATCCCCAGGAATCGATCCAGCCATTGATACCCGTAAGCACCAGCAGTCCCCGGTTCAGTTTGCAATCCCGCAAAGCCAGGCGGAGAAGCCGCTGTGAGTCTTCATCTTCCAAACCGGTCATATCCAGCTGGAAAAAGGGACTGTCCAGCTCCCGGGCAAAAGCTTTTGCGTGAGCCTCGAGAAGTTCCGCATCGGGGCCGTAAATTGAAAGCAGCGGTATCGGTTCATTACCGATCGCAGCCATTTCAACAGCAGCCGCAGCCGAAACCAAAATAGTGCTGTCGGAAAAATCCGTATCCGGTTTTTCGTGCCATTTTCCCCTTCCGTCAAAGATATCCTCATCCTGCATCCCGTTCAGCCATGAAACCAGGCCGGGAGCGGGATGCCAGAGAGTGGATGGTTTCGGGGAAACAAGGGGGCCGCCAGCCTCGATGATACCTCTGCTGACCAGCCTGCTTTCCCTGCCGAGCAGATTGGCATAAGCATAACGGCCGGTCCCGTCAGGTTCGATCAGGCTCAGCAGAAAGTCTGTCCGGGGTTCTTCACTGTTCTGGAAAATTTTGTAAAGTACCCGGAATCGTTCATCAACGACAGGCGCGAGGATCGCCGTCAGCAGCAGCATCTCATTGCCTTCCAGCCCGAAGCGATCGCGCAGCTGTTCCAATAAAAGCCCGCTGCCATCCCGCTCAGCCTCCTGCACCATTGAATCCTTTTCCCGGTTCAGTTCATCCAGCAGTTTCTGTAACGCATCCAGTTCTTCCGCATCCGGTGAAAAACCCGACCGGGCCGGATCTTTGACGATCATGACGATGCGGTTGTAAGCTTCATCCCGCAGGGATTCGTCACAATTTCCCAGACAGGAAAAAAGACGCAAATCCAGCAGAGAAAGCTGGATCTGAGTATATTTGGAATTTTCTGTATTCAGCATACGGTTTTTACTCCGGAAAACCTGATAAGCGGTTTATAAGCGGCATGATCAATCTGCCACACCGGTCTTCTGCTTGATGAGATCGATCAAAACCGACTGAATAATACCGGGATCATAGGTCTTTGTTCTGTCCAAATCAATATACCGGACCAGTTCCAGCTGACGTCTTTCGGAGCTGGATGTATCAAACATCGGCTTTCCAAAGCACGGGATTTCCCCACCCATGGACATGAACGCGGAAAAGACCCTTTCACGCATTTCCGACACATAAGACTGATGGATCTGCAGCTTTTCCGTATCGTTTTTCAGCCACAGATGCCAGCCTGAAGGCTCTTTCGGGGCATCTTGCAGCCCATTTTCCAGAGCTTTTTGCGTAATATATCCCGCCGCATATCCGATCGCCTCCTCATGGTTGACAATATCCGCCGGACAATTACTCATATCAAGAGCCTGACGGATCACATACAGATTACTGTATTTATCGGACCAGAGCTCTTCGTCAAAGGTACCGGGCGCATATCCGAGGACCAGAATGATCGGCTGATGATCGCTGCCATCCCAATACTTCAAAATACTGCCAAGTTCCGGCAGTTCGTTCAGATCCTCGGCGATAATGATCAGGATGTCAGTATTTTTCAGCGTACTGTTTTCCTCGTTCCAGCAGTTATTGAATATCGTAAGCAGATCCGATCCGGAATATTTCCGGTAATAATCGATATCCAATCCATTATCCATCAGCTTCTGTGTGATCTTCACCGATGATTCATGTCCATTGAAATTGTCGGCGAAAAAGATCGCGGTATCGATCTCATATTCAGGAAGCGGCCTGTTTTGAAACAGGAGATTGTTGATCGTCTGTTTCAAATTGGGAGGAAAAATGTTTGTACCGATATAATCGGCGTATTTCTGACTGACCGGAGCCATACGCATGGAATATTCAGCGCCGGTAGCAGTCACCAGATCGCCATCCGAAAATGGGATAAGGATCGGAATACTGAAGAAAGTATTTGTCATTGCGGCGTACATTGTATGCATATCGCAGGAAGCCCCGACAGACATCAAAACCTCTTCGTTGCTGTAAAGAGTTGCAAGCAGCGTTGCGTTTTCACTGAGAGCCTTTTCTTCCGGTAAGATAAATTCAGTAAATTCGATTTCGGACTGATATTCCTTTATCCCACGTTCAAACCCTCTGCGCTGCATTTGTATGGTTCGTGATGATTTGGAAAAATCATAAATATTTTTCTCCAGATCCTCAGGAACATCCCAGATCGTTACGATCTTAATCGGTGTTGGTTCCTCTTTGGAACAGGATGTCAGAAAGAAGAGCATGCTGAAGATCAGAATAAGAGGCAGCAAATGCCGGGCGGAGCATAACGCGCATACCGATTGTTTCCATTCCGGGAAAAGAAATAAACGATTTTTGCTGCATACCGGCTTTTGTGCTGTACTGCTGACAGACCCTCTCGTCTTAAGGGTCGTCCGGAAAAGTTTGTTAATCATCATATCTTTCATAAGCGGCCTTTATCATTGAATATTCGTACCGATGCGGATCTGACTGCCGTCATGCCATGCCGTCAGATAACACTGCGGAGCAAAAACATTGTTTGCATACAAAACAGATTGTGAAGAATCGATCTGGATCTGTCCCCAGCATCCGGCTTCATCCGAAAGCATCGGTTCACCTTTTTCGTTGAGAATATCCAGCGGCTGTTCACCTGAACATTCGAGCTGTTCATAAAGCTGTGAACAGTATACTTTCAGCGGATCGCCCAGCATTCCAATGGCACCCGTTCCGGTAAAGCGCACCACACCCGGGATCATTGTATCCACATCCAGCTTATAGAGCGAAGCGACTTTCAAAGCGAAAGTCAGATCTTCCGCCTCGTAGTTCGCAGAAGCCGCACCGACAAGAGCGCTGCCGGGATAACGGATCGTGAGCGATTTGATCGTTACCGCGTTTTCCAATGCCTCATACAGGATCCGACCGTCGTCCAGCATGTCAAAACCGCCGAAATCAAGTTCGAACAAGACTTCATCATTGGTGACCATGCGCGGAGACAGTGATATGACATCTTCCGACGAGCTGTCATTATAGCCGGTTTCGATCGTCACATCCAGACGCAGCAGGCTTTCGTCCAGTGCTCCGTCAGGAAGCGGTTCATAGCGGAAACGGATCGGATAGGAGCGTGACTCCGCGCCGTTCTGGTCCACGACCTGCCGCGGCAGGAAAGAATCCACACTCCAGCCGCCGGCGGAAATACTGCCGTAACCCATAAACTGCAGTTCTTCATCCGCTGCCTGGATCGCGATCGTATCATTACGGCTCAGAGAACCTTCCGAAACGGAGCTGAAGTGAAGCTCCAGCCGTTTGACATTAAAGGCTTTCGGTTCCGCTTCCGCGGATTCATTGAGCCTGTCACCGTTATAGAAAGCGAACAGGCTGAGATTTGTACTGCAGGTCGCCGGGTAGACATCGGAATAGTAATCCGTACACTGCCCGACAATACTGCAGCGGATCGTCCCGTTCTCATAATCCGGGTCACAGGTCAGCGGTGTACGGATGCCATTGGCATCAAAACCGACCACCAGCTGCGTAATATCGAAGGATTCCATGGTCCCGGAGAAGGATACATCAAAAGACGCTTTCTCATTCACATGCAGATCGCTGACCGTCTCCCAGGCGCCATCGACCGTAAATTCGGAAATAGAAAGTTCCAGCGGTTTCCGGATGATGCGGGACGGGAGCTGGATCGGTTCCCAGCCGCCCTGAACGGATATATCCCAGCCCTCGATGGAAGGTTCCATCACCAGCCTGCTCATATTGCCATCCAGATATACATCCCCCTCCCGGAAGCTGAAGTCATAGCGGGCGACAAAATGGTCACCGTCACGGTAGAAGTTCAGCCCGAGTTCTCCGCCCGGGAGCAGATCCCAGCGGATCAGCAGCGGCTGCCACCAGTCAAGCACAAGGCCTTCCCTATCTACGGAAACTGCATTGATCACATCGCTGAATTCCGGATCAGGCGTCAGATAAAACTGCAGCTGGTAATCATCCGATACTACAAATACATCCTCGGAAAAAGCCGGAAGGGGTTCTTCGGTCCCGATGTGGAAAAGCTTCACCGATAAGGATGCCCTGATCGGCGTGATCGGCTGGATCGTGATATCCGCGGACGGGCGGTACTGTACATCAAAGAGATGATCGGCCGCGGATGTGTACAGATCAAAATGCATTATCGATTCAGAATCCACCGGCTGGTCAAAAAGTGCGCTGCAGTTAGAGGAGCCGTCAACATCGATCGAATAGTTACCCTGACAGGAGGTCAGATAATTATACGCCCAGTCACCGTGCAGGCTGACTCCGGTCGACTCCAGCACTGCCCGGGTGTAATCCGAAAAACCGCCGGTACTGTCGCTCAGCCGGGCACCGAATTCCGTCGGCTGCCGCAGCAGCATGTGTGTCGGGATATCCAGGTCGACATACAGCGTCTCCCGTGAGAAGGGCTTGCCCCACATTTCGACCCGGGCATTTGTCTGATAGACCCCGGAACGCAGCTGCATTTCCATCGGCCCGCCCACGGTCTGTTCCGGGAGAGTCTGCGGGAAGCGGAAATCACAGGAAGCGGTCCAGGTCCCGCCGTCTGCCTGTTCCAGATAACCCAGCTGGTAGCCGTTGTCATAGGGAGTCAGACAGGACGGGAGATCTCCCGCCTCAGCCAGCCTGTCAAGCATGGGCCATCTGACCCATACAATGTCACCGTACTGGGGAGCACGGGAAGCGGAAACACCGCTGACCTCAGCTTTCAAGGTATAGACAGCGGGCAGGCTGCTGTCGCCCATGGAATTAGGATAGTCAGAGGCGGAGCGGTACAAAGAACCGATGGTGTTCCCGCGGATTTGTTCGGCTGCAGCGGAATTTTCCGTCATGCGCAGCGTCAGCGAAGGCGTCAGGACAGCCTGGGACTTGATGATGTGGCCGGGCATATAGATATTCAAATCGTTCACCGCGTAAGCGTTGTCATTCAGATGGACCCTGGCAGCGGAATAAACAGGCGTAGCAACAGAGGAGGGCACGAAGGTACAGGACGCGCTGTAGCGTCCCGTGCCGGTTTCTTCCAGGTTGAGCGTTGTTTTTCCTTCGGCATCCGGCATACAGACGTCACCGAACCGGGAAGCCAGTTCCATATCATCCGAAGCTCTCAGCCCCGCGGACCATTCGGCGGGCCAGCTGATCTCAACACTGAAATTCTTCCCGGATGGGACAGCCGTACCCCAGTCGGCGGGGAATTTGTATGTCAGTACATAAACGTCCTCAGCATTGAAGACCGAGCACCCCACCACGTCAGAGCAGATCAGGTTGCCCCGGCTGTCGGAGATCTGTACCTGATGGGTGGCAGCAAAGCGGGTGATGTTCACCGGATAATTCGTCCAGCTGAGTTTTTTCATCTCAAAGGTCTCCTCCGCCTGTTGTCCTGTGGAAGTCATCGTGAGCTCGATCGGGTTGGCGGACAGCCATATATTATTCGTAAAGCGCAGTTCGCATCCGAATGAATTGCCGTTTTCCTCATTCCATAAACTTCCCGGGAATTCGAGCACGGAACCGTCTGAATTGCTGTAATTAAAACATTCAGAGGCTGGATCGATGGGAGCAGAAACCAGCGAAGCGGGCAGCGCAGCCCGGACCTTCACGCTGTCGTTCATCGGTCTGTCAGCACTGATATTGAAAATATAGGGTTCACCCACGTATACAGTAGAGCCGTAGATCAGTGTGTTTCCGTTTCCATCAAGGACGGACGGGGTCAGTTTGACAGGTATCACCGTCATCGGAATATCAAAGACAGGCTCATCAGTTCCGGATATGGGCTCAGGATTTTCTATGGCAGCGGTCGGGACCGGTGTTCCCGGTACTTCCGTGGCTGTGGGTCCGGCTGTAACGATCGGCTGCCGGATGTTGACGGGAGACAGCCCCACATTCAGATCCCGGACCGCCCAGGCGTTATCATTCAGATGAATGGTGATGGAAGACGTGACAGCATTGGTGATCGCCCCCGGGTTGAAGGTACAGGACGCACTGTACCGTCCTTCGGAGACCTCTGTCAGTGAAAAATGAGTGATCCCGTCAGAGTCAACGGCACAGGCTTCACCGTAAGCGGATGCTGTTTCCATATTCGCTTCCTGGCGCAGGGACGCGGCCCATTCCGCGGGCCATCGCACATCAGCAGTAAAGTTTCTGCCGGAAGGCAGCGCAGCTCCCCATTCAGAGGGGAAACGGTAGGTCAGGTTATAAACTTCATCCGAGTTGAACATACCGCAGGGAACGTTATCGTTGCAAAGCTGTCTGCCCCCGCTGTTGGAAATCAGAGCCTGATGCGTAGCCGGATACTGTGTAATATTCGTCGGATAGGCATTCCATTTCAGCGGGACCATTTCATAGGTCTCTTCCGCGTAGATCCCGGAAGGGTTCACAGAGACAGTCATTGCCTCACCGGGCAGCCAGACCCGGTCAGAATAACGCAGTTCACAGCGATACGCTCCGTCATTTTCCCCGTTCCAGAGGCTGCCAGGCAGCTCCAGGGCTGTCCCATCTTCATTTATGTACTGCATACATTCACATTCCGGATCCAGCGGGGCATTCTGAAGAGAATCGGGAAGGGACGCGGTCACATTCACAGTGTCGTTCATCGGTCTGTCCGAAATGATCTGAAGGATATACGGTTCACCCACATAGATCGTGGAGCCATAGGCCAGGATCTTTCCACCCTCATCCAGCAGGGAGAGGGAAAGGGTCACGGGATAGACCGTCATCGGAATGTCAAAGACAGGCTCAGGGGTAGCGGTAGCTTCCGGTGTTTCGGTTACCGGCATTTCGGTTTCCGCAGCCGAGGTCTCCGACGGAGTGGCAGTCGGTCCGCCGATAAGCCATTCTACTTCCGTTGTCGGGGTCATACCTGCTTCAGGTGTTGAAGTCGAAGGCACCTCTGTTTCCGGGGTCAGGGTAAGTGTTTCTTCCGCCTCCCGTACACCGCGGATCAGGTAGTATACGGCCTGCTGCGCGAAGATCCCGCCGATATCGGTAAAGCTGACATCCAGCGTATAATCTCCGGCGGACGGCAGTGCCTCCGCGGAAAAAACAGCCTTCATCGTGACATCATCTTCGCCATCCAGGCTCAGGTTAAGCACCTGACAGTCAGCTGACGAACCTGCCGCCGGGCACATCACTGCAGTCAGCATACTCTGCGCGTCTTCAAAGGAACGCATTTCATCAGAGTCGATCGTCACGGTGAATTTAAAAGGCTGGCCCGCGGAAAGGGTCGAACCATCCAGCTCGACGCGTTCCGGTTCGGAGGTCTCCGTAATTTCCCCCGGCTCCGTCTCGAGCGGCGTCTGAATTCCTTCCGTTATAAATTCCCCATTCTGCGCAAAGGCGGCAGAGAATATGAAACAGGCTGTCAGCAAAATAAGAAATGAGAGAATAAAAAACGGACCCGTACCGCAGCGTCCTGTAACCTTTCTGTCAAATTTGTTTTTCATAATAAATTCCCTTTCTCTCATCTTTACTTTCACATCCGCCTATAAATGGCTGTTCACGATTTTTCAAATTTTTACCTTCGGCTTATTTGAATTTTATACGCAGTTTATATCCGGTTATCATCATTTTACCCAATATGTCATACCTTATCATTTATTTTTTCAATTTTTATTGAAAAAATAAAAAATATCTGTCGGTTTCCCACATCAGGGGATCGTTCAAATATTCGGCATGGTTTTGATCATTCCGCACGCATTTTTTCGAGAAACTCATCCTCGGTCATCCCGGCTATCGACGCGGCTTGTTCCAGGGTGATGATCCCATTCCGCTGAGAGTTTACCAGAATAGTAAAGTTTTTCTTTTGTTCCTGTTCGATACCGCGTTCGATACCGCGTTCGATACCCTGCTCAATGCCCTTTTCGATACCTTGTTCAATACCCAGTTCAAGACCCTGCTCGTATGCTTCCTCTTTGATTTCCATATCATGAATTGCCATGTTCATATATTCCAGTCTCCTTTCTTCGTTCGATTTTATATCATTCACTGCCTTTTCCAATGATTTGCTGTATTCTCCGGAAATCGATCCGTCATTCAGGTAGCTAATGACTTCCAATAATTCTTCTCCGATCTCGCCGATTTTCCCATTCGTATTGAGAACGACCTTTTTCGTACCGTCACCGAACGGCAAATCCGGTTCTTCCTGGCACATATTTTCGAAAGTGTAAATATACAGATCCCGGTCAAAGGGATCATAATTGCAGATAAAAATCACATAAGTATTTTTCAGATTTTTATAATTTACACCCGGCGCCAGGATACTCACGTCCAACACTGATTGATAGTAACGCATCCGCTTCTGCAGATTTCTCTTATTGGAAGTTTGGACTTCCACATTGTAAACGATGTGATTTTCGTCCTCGACATAAAGATCCAGACGGATCGATTTTGAATCATATCCTTCTTTTTCAGTCCGCAGCGGCTCGATCAAACGGATATTAATAATTTTGAATCCCAGAATACATTCCAACAGCGGCTTCAGATTGTCAGTATTGCGCATCACCTGCGCAAACATATAATCATCCATTAAAGTCAATTCGTCGATCGTTTTTCGTTTTATCACAGCCGTTGATCTCCCTGTTTAAATTCTACACTTTCCCAAAAGAAAAATCAATAAAGGGCTTTACCTCGATTTTGCCTCCGGTAAACCGTGGGGACAGTCCCATGAAGGGACAGTCCCCGCTGTAAAAACACAGGAATGCAGTACAGGAGACAGCTGTCGTATCCGTCATTTCCAATCCTCATAAGACAATCCCTGAACCCGCGAAAATTCGCGGACATTGTTCGTCACAAGTGTATATCCGAGAGATCTTGCATGAGTTGCTATCAACATATCCCGATCTCCGATACGCAAACCTCTTTTTTTCAAATCAGCAAATATCTCCCCAAAATGTTCAGCGGCTCCTGCATCAAAATCGATTATCCGGATACCCAAAAGAATCTGTGTGAGAGCGATCCGGTTTTGTTCCGGGGATCTGCTTTTATGGATACCATAAACCAGTTCTCCATAAGTAATTGACGAGATCGCCAGATCCTTTCCGATATGGCCTCTGTTTTTTTGGCAGATAGTCCATTCCGGATGACTGATCGTCATCACGACCGCATTTGTATCCAGCATGTACATTTATAATTCAAGCCTTTCAGATGGCATGCTTTCCGGAATCTCGTTCACAAGAAAATCATCTGAAAACATACGAATTCCCCTGTCAAAGGAATCTGCCAAAGTCCGCACCGGTGTCAAAATTACCGTTCCTCCGATTTTATTGATAAATACCTCTTCAACATCAAACCGGAACCTTTTAGGGATCCGAACAGCCTGACTGCGTCCGTTTGTAAACACTCTTGTTATTTCCATATTCTCAGCCCTTCCCACTCAAACGCTTTAATTAGTATATACCATGCCTTGTATTCGGTCAATTTACATCCGGGGACAGTTCCGCCGCACGGAACTGTCCCGATATATTCCCGTGATTACGGGTTTTGATCTCCTCCCACGGGCTGCAGGTTACCGACGGAAAGTGTGACGGGGAAAGGAGGATTATAGACTTCTTTTTGCATGTTACTCGGAGCATATTGTTCGGTTCCGAGGAATTCGGCAACGATGGAATCAGCGGCTCCCGGAACGGTCAGGGTGCAGGTACGGTCATTACAGACGGGCTCAAAGCGCAGTTCCTGATCACGATTATAAGCATAGATCACATAGCGGGACACATCTGTGATGGTTGCACCCGGATTATCTGACGGGAAAGCACTCGCCGTTATGGTTACACTATCGCCGACTTTGAATATCGAAGGATCGGTTTCTATTACGGTAGTAGTAGCTGTCTGACCTGTGGAAGCGACGGAGACCGCGTACATATCGGGGAAGGTGGCTTCCGCAGCTTCCAGATTTTTCAACGAATTTCCCGCGTAAGAGGCTTTGATTTGTTTCTTTCCCGGCGTATCGAAAGACAGATCGCCGGTGGTACAGCCATAGACGCCGTCACTGATTTTCGCCAACGAACACGAAGCTCCGGCAATAGCACTGTCTCCGCTGAAGTAAATCCTTTCACCGCTCATATCAACTGTCGTAATGGAAGAACTGGCAGTAACTTTTAGTTGGAAAGTATGCTTCAACGTGCGGCATTCCGACGGAAGAGCAGCACAAACAGCGGCAGGATAATTGTGTTCTTCCGGGAAAAGCGGGTAGAGGGCCGTCTCGCTGTTTTCTGCATTGAAATATAATCTGTCGGGAGTCGAATACAGGTTATCTGTTTCCGGAGTCAGTGTTACGGTTGAGACCCACAACAATTCCGATATATCTAAATTGTTATAATTTCCGTCACCGCTGTACGTAACGGAGACACCGCTATTCAGTTGACTGACACCCGGTATCGTCAGCACATAACTTGTCGCTCCTTCTTGAACACTTACATCCGTAATGCTGCCGCCCTCACAATCTTTTATCACCACACCCGTTTGAGAAGCAGTCACTTCGCAAACCGTATTAGAGGGAGAAAAATTATACATCACCGTACCAGTTGGTATTTCAGCAGATGAGCTCCCCGCGGCAGGACTGATTTTCGTATAAATGCTGTCCGAAGCTCCATTATACAGGGACAAATCAACCTGTGATGTAACCTTGCTGAAATTATATTGGGCAGAAGAAGATTGGTAAATAAAATCGCCCAGATAATCGGCTTTAACACTTTCAGCAGTCGGATCACTGTAAGGCAGATTGGCTATCGTTATCGTTGACGTATAACTTTCGCTGCTGGATGTTACAGCGACGTTAATAGAGATATCTCTGCTGTCTCCGCAATCAGTTCCAAGTGTGTATTCATTCTGTTCTATATCATCAAAATGAACAGTACATTGATAATTACCAGCGGTTATTTTCAGATCACCGGTCGGGACTTCATATATGGATCGATGACTGGATGAAGTTGATGGACGATAATGAGAATAATCTAATTTTACTTTCACATTCAATTTGTCATCCATCATCGTCGCTGAGGACATTGTAAGCGTACTAGGTCTATCTTTCTGAGCAATATTTGCCCAACCACTTTCAGATGGTTTATATTTAAAACAGGTACCGCCTCCTTCACAATGACCTTCCGTAGGCTCAAAAATAACTTTCAAAGACGTATCAGAAGTGTCACCGACTTCCAGACGATAAAACACCCAACCATGATTATTATATTCAAGACCAGTAACATCCGGGTTAATACGTTTATAAACACAGATTTTACGATCTGAACCTTCAGGACCTTTTCCAAATTCCCGGGTATCCCAATCGAAATAAAGTGAACAGAAATCGCTTTCCGTAATAAATGAATACCATCCTTTTTCCTCAATTCTTCCAGGATCATATTCTGATCGATTCTTTTGAACATAAAAGTCTTTCGCTCCTGTAAGGGTCATATGCAGATTATAAATTTTATAAATAATAACGTCTCCTTCAGTATAATTGTCACGTTTCGCAGTGGATGACTTATATAAAGAATCGCCATTGAAAGTCAATGATAAATATTCTAAATAGGTTTCGTCGACTGATGTATTTTTGAAAAGATCTCCCCAAAATATATATGTCCCATTCGGTTTAATTTTCCAATTCATATTATATGTTTCTCCAGAAGTTGAACAACTCATAGGAGTATCATCATTTATCATATTACATTGATAAGTATAGGAGGGTGAACCGTCTGTACTTCCATATCTAATGTTAGGAGTAAAGGAATTAGACGGTTTAAATTCTATCGGCAGATTATCATATAAATAAGTGAGCTTGCCGGTACAGTTAAAACTCCCACCATAAGATACCTTATTAATTGTACAACTATCAAAGATGTTGTATGTTTCAATCTTTTTCTGCACAAAACTAGCTTCCCTGGAAGATGACATAAAGTCCGTATCTCCACTGTACTTCGCTTCAATTTTCAAATCAGCAGCCGGATAATCAATCAGCAGGTTTGTAAAACGAAAACTTTTTCGAGTGGTTTTGTCATATTCAACAGTGACTTTGTTTCTCACCGCAGTTTCGGCAGGCTGCCAATCATCCGGCAAAGTCCATTCGCCTGATTCAAGATCAAGCTTCAATGACTTGCCACCAATCGTAAAAGTGATCGTACCGGTTGGAATGCCCGAAAACGTCTCATCTGTCAGCCAATCAAACGTACCCGAAAAATTGACGAAACAATGGCCGGAATGATCGCAATATTTCTCCGGTTCAGCGGAGATAACAATTGTGGTTTCAAAAATATCGTCTATCTCCTGTTGCTTGCTCTTAGAGGGATTAAAGAAACTGTCACCGCTGTATTCCACCGAGACAATTTCCGCACTGGAATCAGACAAGCGCATATTCTTTCCGAGATAACTGTGGCGATCATCCGATACCGAATCCGGACTGACAGTTGAGACGCAATCAATCTTTCCTGTATCGATCGTCAGCGTGCAATTTCCATTTCCAAGAACAAATTTAATTGTCCCGGTAGGCAGCAAACCTTCATCTTCAGCAGAATCCCAGTCCAGATAGGCACTGACACTCGCATATTTTTTCGATTCATCCAGGTGAGCATAGCGAATTCGTATCTCCGTATCGACAGTTTTGAACAGCACAGCGACGGAGGTCGAGGGATTGAAGACAGCGTCGCCGGAGTATTCGGCTGTGACACGGTCGGCGCTGCTGTCCGCAAGCAGCATCTTTTCGAAGACAAAGCGGTAACCACCACCCACATCGGTTTTGGTGTGAGACGTGGAATTACAGCTCAGGTTGTTCGTGGTAAGGTTCAGCTCGCAGGTGCCGCCGCCAACCGTATATTTAATCGTCCCGGTCGGTTTGCGTCCAGCGGCCTGATTGCTGTCCCAGGAAAGGAGTGATGTCAGGTTGGCATATTTCGGATCATTCGGTTTATAAGCGGAATTGATCACTATCTCCGTGTCAACCTTCGAGAAGAATTTCTTATCGGAGACAGAAGTCAGGTAAAAACCGTACCCTGAGAACTCACCCATGATGTCATCCCCGGCGCCGGCTCCCATGTTCAGTCCGTTGAACTCAAAAATCAACCGTTTTTCTTCCTCAGTCTTCTTAACTGTGACCACTTCATTATTGCAGTCCGTGAATTTCGAGTCAGCAAGGTCAAGCGTGCAGGAAGCGGAACCGGACGTCAGTTTGACGGTGCCGCCGGGTTTCTCCGCTGTCGGCGGATTCTTCGACCACTCCACCGTCAGCGTGGCGCCGATCGTCCCGCTGGGATCTTTCTGCTGTTTGAGAATGTTCGTTGTAGTCGGGACTGTAGCAAAGAGTACATAATCACTGGAGGATGGCTTGAACAGCTTATCCCCGCTGAATTCAGCCTTGACCCGATCAGCGGGATTGCCATTCGAAAGCAGGATGTTTGTAAAGGTAATATTCCATTTTACGTAATTTCCATCCTCAGGATCTTCTGCCGGTTCACCCAACGTCACTACAGTTGAATTATCCGAACAGGTGAAGGAGCCTGTAGAAAGCTCCAGTTTACAGGCATCACTGCCCATGGTGTACGTAATCGACCCAATAGGTTTAATAATTGACCCTTCATCATTTTCTACCTTAAGCCATCTCAGTACAGAGCTGAGATTTACCCGAGAATCAGTTGGTTTATAAACACCGCTGTCGACCGTCAGGGTTGTATCGACCTTTTTGAAGAACATCTCATCCGATGTAGATTTCAGGAACAAGCCGTCGCCGGAATATTCCGCTTTGATACTCGGAGCGGTTCCATCGCCAATCTTCAGTCCCTTGATCAGGAACTTCGGATATTCATGTCCTTCAATAACTTCCCACTTGTCATCAGCTGCTATTACTGCGCTGCTGACATCACAGTCTGTCATTTCGGGATCAAGATATTCTGTAGTATCAGCATCAGATTTGATACGAAGGGTACAGCTTGAAGAGCCCGCCGTAAATTTGATCGTTCCGCTTGGCTTTGTTCCTTTATGATCCGCATCCAGGCCATCGGTTTTCGTTTGATCCCATTTGAGGTAAAGCACTGTATCCACGGTCCCATCCGGCCTGAGCTGGTGACTTTTGATAACTGTTTCCGTTTCGACCGTCTTGAATTTGACGATCAGGC
Organism: Flexilinea sp.; assembly: GCA_036723985.1. Taxonomy (GTDB): domain Bacteria; phylum Chloroflexota; class Anaerolineae; order Anaerolineales; family Anaerolineaceae; genus Flexilinea. Next base: position 15,112 of record DAIMGK010000027.1, on the reverse strand, counting down.
TGGAGGATGCGTTGAAGATGGGGTCTCCGCTGTAGGAAACCTTGACACGATCCGCAGTGGTGGAGGTCAGGACGATGTCTTTGAACGTCCAGGTGTAGATCAGATTCCCGTCCTCATCCGCCACAGGATTTCCTTCAGCATCCGTCTGCGGTCCTTCCAATTTGATTTTGGTCGTTACACCGGCACAGTTGAAGTCAGTGACACTTTCCCTGGCTTCAGGATTGATGGGCAGCTTACAGGTGTCAGAGCCGATGTTCAGCGTCATCGTCCCGGTGGGTGTGTTGGAAACCGCTTTTTCCTTGTTCCACTTCAGGGAAACTTTCATATCCACCATGGATCCGTCACCGGTCTTCACGGTTTCATCTTCATCGATCACCGTGGTGGTGTCAACTGTCGTGAACCGTACGATCCTGCTGGTGTCTTCATTGAAGATGGAATCGCCGCTGTAGGCTGCGGTGATCTGGGTGGCGGAAGAAGCATCCGCAGCGATGTTGGTGATGCTCCATCTGTAGCCGATCTTTCCGTCCGGAAGCTCGGTATCTGCTTGACATGGACTGTCAACTTCAACACAAGTCTTTGCAATATTCCTAAACACAATCGCAGTATCATCACCGGAACAGCTGAAGTTTTCCGGATTTTCCTGATCGTCCGCATGAATCGTCATCTTACAGGAAGTGCTGCCGATGGGTATGGTGATCGTCCCGGTGGGTGTGTTGCCAAGTGCAATCTCTTTGTTCCAGGTGAGAGATATGGTGGTATTGACCATCGTGCCTCCCTTCACCTTCACCGCGCCGTTGATCATGATATCGGTATCGACCTTGGTAAATTCCACCGTGGGGGAAACCGATTTTTGGAAGTAGCTGTCACCGGAATATTCCGCCTTGATGGTCGTTCCCGCTTCCGTTCCCATTTCGAGGTTTGTGATAACATATTTTCCGTCCGTATTCACGATCACAGGATCAGCGGTACAGTTCGTGAATTTCTTTGTGATGAGGTTCAGCGTGCAGGTCTTGGAGCCGGAGGTGAAGGTGATGGTACCGGTCGGTACGACCGTATTCTCCGGCACATCGCCATCCCAGGTAATGGCAGCGGTCAGGTCCACTTTATTACTGTTCTTCTTGATGGGAGATTCGATCCTCGTGGAGGTTTCTTTTGTCTCAAACATCACTGTTGTACTGGTGGAGGGGTTGAAGGTGGCATCGCCGAGATATTCCGCCTTCAACCGGTCCGCACCGGTACCGGAAAGGAGCACATTCCGCAGTGTCAGCGTCATTTTTTTCTTATTCGGCGTTACATCAGTCACATCGGTCACATCAGTGTCCACACTTGTAGCGGACCCGGTACAGCTGATCGATTTCGTGTTAATATCCATTACACAGGTCTCACTGCCGATAGTGAACCTGATCGTGCCCTCAGGTGTGGAAGATTCCGCATCCGCCTTATTCCAGGTGAGAGAAGCATTGATGCTCGCGAGGGATGCTGTTTCATATTTCCAGGCTCTATCGATTGTCAGGGTGGTATTGACCTTGTTGAAATAAAGCGTATCCGAGGCGGAGGCCATGAAGACGCCATCGCCGGAATATTCTGCCTTGATGTCATCTCCGACACCGGTTCCCATGTCCAGATTGGTGAAGGTGAAGGTGCGGGCATTTCCGGATGTGACGCTCCCGATCGGTTCTCCGCTGCAGGAGTTGAACACAGGCGTACTGCCGGAGATATCGATCTCGCAGACGGCAGAGCCGGATTTGAGTTTGAACGTCCCGGTCGGTGTCTTGCCGGAGGGAGCGGTGCTTGCCCATCCCAGAACTGTCGTGAAGCTCACTTTTCCGTCCGTTGCTTTTACCTGATCGGAAATTGTGGTCGTTGTTGCGACAGTCGGGAAGAGGACGATCTTGCTGGAGGACGGATTGAAATTGGCATCGCCGCTGTAATCCGCCTTCACCCGGTCAGCTGAATTGGAACTGAGCAGGATATTGGTCAATTTCCAGGTAATACTGCCCGTGGTGGGATCATTTGCGTCCCGTGTGATTAAAAGTCTCGTATTTTCACCTGCGCAATTAAAACCGCTGACATCTTCCGGATTGGAGAGGTCATAGGGCAGTTTGCAGGCTTCGCTGCCGATGGTTAAGGTGAGCGTACCGGACTGCGGCACTGATTCTCCCGCATCGGCTTTAACCCAGGTCAGCGTGGAGGTTACATCCACGAGATAGTCACCCGCTTTCGTGGCACTGTCGATATTGAGCTTCGTGTCCACCTTGCTGAAATAGACCGTATTCGACGTGGAGGTTAGGAAGGTGCCATCACCGGAATATTCCGCTTTCAGGTCGTCCCCGCCCTTGTCGCCCATGTTCAGATTCCGGATCTCATAGGTACGGCTTTTCTCTGCCTTTGAAACAGCGACAGGGTCACCCTGGCAATCGGTGAAGCTCAGTGAATCAGCGTCACCCGTGATCGTCATCGTACAGGTGGCAGTGCCGGAAGTCAGCTTGATCGTCCCGCCGGGTACCATGTCGGCAGGAGGTTCATCCGCCCATTCGAGCACCAGATTGGTGGAAAGCAGTCCGGAAGAAGTCTTAAACGGAGGCTGAATTTCCAGTGTCGTCGGAACATTCTGGAACAGGACGATCCGGCTGGAAGATGAGTTAAAGATCGAATCTCCGCTGTAATCCGCCTTGACACGATCCGCGGTGGTTGATGAGAGGAGAATGTTCTTGATCGTCCATGTCCAGGTGACTTTTCCTTCCTCGGTCTGTTTAGCCGGATCGGAAACCTCAGTAGAGACACCCGAACAGCTGAAACTCTTTGTACCCACTATCATTCTGCAGGTGTCCGAGCCAATGGTGAAGGTGATCGTCCCGGTCGGGTCATTATCGCCGGCATCCGCTTCAAGCCAGTCCAGCGCAACTGTCAGATTGGCAAGCCCGTCATCGCCTTTGTAGGCGCCGGTAATGTTGAGATTCGTATCCGCCTTGTTGAAAAACACACTGTCGGAAACGGAAGCAAGGAAGACGACATCACCGGAATATTCCGCTTTGACACTGTCTCCGGCTTTATCGTCCATATCCAGATGAGAAATGGTATAGGTCAGGCTCTTGTCACCCGGTGTCACATTTATGGCATCACCCTGGCAATCTGTCAGCCTTGCGGCATTATTTGCGATCGAGATCGTGCAGGTTCCGGTGCCGGAGGTCAGCTTGATGGTGCCGGAAGGGCTCAGGTTGGCAGCAGGAGGTTCTTCTGCCCAGTTCAGTGTGATATCCATACCCAGGAAACCGGAGGCCATCTTTTTGAATCTTGAAACCGTCAGCGTTGTTTCAACTGTCTTGAACATGACGATCACGCTGGAGGATCCGTTAAAGATCCCGTCTCCGCTGTAGACCGCCTGAACACGATCCGCATTGTTTGAAGAGAGGATCATCTTTTCGATCGCCCAGGTGAGGCTTTCATTAATATCTGCATCGTCCAAAGGATCTCTGGTGATCTTTGTCGACTCACCGGTGCAGCTGAACACCCGCGTAGTGATATCCAGCTTGCAGGAGTCACTGCCTGCAGTGAAGGTGATCGTCCCGGTCGGAACTTTATCACCGGCTTCGGATTTTTTCCAGGAAAGCAATGAGGTCACATTCGCGAGATTGCTGCCCGGTTTATAGGCATTCGTGATCTCCAGTTTCGTTTCCAGCTTGGTGAAGTCCTTGGTGTCTGAGACTGAAGCGAGGTAGAAACCGTCACCGCTGTATTCAGCATTGATCGTGTCGCCCGCATTGCTCATGCTCAGGTTGGAAATTACATACTTGCGACCCTTATCCTTGATTCCGGGTGTTATCGGATCGCTCGTGCAGTCCGTGAACGCGGCGGTTGTTTCGCTGATGCTCAGTGTACAGGTGGCAGACCCGGAGGTCAGCTTGATCGTGCCGCCCGGAACCATGCCGGTGGGAACCGAATCTGTCCAGTCCAGATCGAGCGTCAGTCCGATCAGTCCTTCGGAAGTTTTTGTATTATTCGAAATTGCAAGCGTGGTCGGAACCGTCTGGAACAGTACGATCATACTGGAAGAACCGTTGAAAATAGCATCTCCGCTGTATTCAGCTTTAATGCGGTCTGCATTGGTGGAGGAGAGCATGATGTTCCGCAGTGTCCAGGTGAAGCGGTCATTCACAGTCTCGCCCGGAGCAGGCACCCGGTCAATTTCAGTTCTCTGTCCCTGGCATGTGAAGGCTTTCGTAACCACATCCAGCCTGCAGGTCTCGGTACCGATGGTGAAAGTGATCGTCCCAGTCGGTGTCTTGTCTCCCGCGTCAGCTTTCGTCCAGGAAAGCACCGCATCCACATTCGCCAGGTTCGCGCCCGGTTTGTGGGCATTGCTGATATTTAACTCCGTATTCAACTTGACGAAATCAAATGTAGGAGAGGTAGATTCCCGGAAGTAGCTGTCACCGGAATAATCTGCTTTGATGCTTGTTCCTGAGGTTTCACCCATCTGCAGGTCAATGATATGATAATTTCCGTCTGTTGTCAGTTCCGCTCTGCCATCGCAGTCTGTGAACTGTATCGAATCGGCGGAAATATCCAGCGTACAGGTCTTGGAACCGGAGGTGATTTTAAGTGTTCCCACCGGTCTTTTCCCATCCGGATGTGTTTTTGTGGTCTGCACGGCAACGGTCATTTCAACCACGTTGTCCGGTGATTTTGCCGCGCTCATGATCTTCGTGGTCGTGTCGGACATGTCAAACAGCACCGTCGTACTGCTTGAGGCAAGGAAGAACCCGTCTCCGCTGTATTCCGCCTTCACCCGATCCGCTTTTGTGTAGTTCATCAGCATCCCGCGGATCTCGTAGTGAGCGGGCACCGTCTCCGTGGCATCTTTATAATCCACGCTTCCTTCGCAGTCCATTCTTTCGGTGACCATATCATAGACACACTTGCTTGACACCAGCGGATCCGGATAGATGGTTGTGAAGGTGATGGTTCCGGTCGGAGTGTGACCGTTGGCATCCGCTTCAGTCCAGGTCAGCTTTGTGTTAAAGTTCGCGTATCCCGTGTTCGGGCGATAGGGTTTGTAAGTGGTGTCATTGACAATTTCGATCACAGTCGCCACAGTTTTAAACAGGGCTGTGGATGACGAGGCGTTGAAAAGGGCATCGCCGCTGTATTCCGCCTTTATCCGGTCCGCCGTCTTGTCCGGCAGCAGCATATCTTCTATGACAATATGGAAGCCCTGCTCTGTATCTTCAAGCGTTATGGGTGTTTTCGATTCACAATCCAAAGCCTTCGTACCCAGATCCAGTGTACAGGTTCCGCTGCCTATAGTGAACTTGACTATACCGGAAGGTTTCTGAGTCTGTACCTGGCTTTTTGCCCAGGTCAGATCCGCCACGACATTGGCGGTGGAATCAGATGTTTTATAGGTTAAAGAACTGTCTACCGTCAGACCGGTGTCGTATTTGTCAAAGGAGAAGGGATCGGAAGCGGAAGCCAAAAAGCCGCCATCGCCTGAATATTCGGCTTTGATGTCGCTCCCGGCGCCGGTTCCCATGTTCAGTTCCGTCACCGTAAAGGTGAGCTTCTTTCCATCCTTTTCAACAGATGCCCTGCCATCACAATCAAATTGCGGTGTTTCGCCGGAAATATTCAGGGTACAGGACTTTGTCCCGGAAGTGAATTTAATCGTTCCTGCCGGGATCCTGTCAGTCGGTGAGCTGTTGATCCAGCTCAGCGTCGAGGTCAGTCCGATGATGATATTCCCGCTTGCATCCTGGTCACGGGTCGCCCTTGAGATCGTCAGGTCTGTCGGGATGGTGGTGAACAGCGTTTTCGTACTGGTTGATGTGAGGAAGAATCCGTCCCCACTATACTCCACCTGCACCCGGTCCGCGTTGTAATCATCCAAAAGCATTCCTTTAATGACAAAGTCTATTTGGTTCTTTTCTTCATTTACCTTGACGTCAGGAATCTCCTGGGAATAGCAGCTGAGCTTTTTCTCGCTGATATCCAATGTGCAGGAACCGCTTCCCGCGGTGAACTTCAGTGTTCCCTTCGGAACGCCGCCATCGGCAAGTGTATTATCCCAGTGCAGAGAAGCCAGGATATCAGCATAGTCCGTGCCGGTCTTGACCGCGTTGTCGATCTGAACCTGGGTCGGCACCGTCTTGAACAAAAACGTGTTGCTGGTGGAGGCGTTGAAGAATGCGTCACCCGCGTATTCCGCCGATACCCGGTCCGCTGTGGTTCCGGAGAGCAGGATGTTTGTCATCTCCCAGGTATAGCTTTGTCCGTCCGCGGCTGTGCTCGGGCTGACAACGGTGTCTCCGTCTTTACAGCTGATCGTATTTGTCTTTATATCCAGTGTGCATTTGTCCGTACCGATCGTGAACGTGATCGTTCCGCTCGGTGTATTTTCTCCCGCCGCGTCCTTGCTCCAGGAAAGGGTCGCCGTGATGTTCGCTCTTGCCGGATCGCCCGGTTTGACCGCTTTGTCGATCCTGAGTTCGGTATTCACTTTTACAAAATCGATGGTCGGTGACGTCGATGAACGGAAATAACTGTCGCCGGAATATTCCGCTTTGATGCTGCTGCCCGCTGTGTCGCCCATCCTGAGCCCCGTGATGCGGTAGCTGCCGTCTGTCACTTCCACTTGTCCGTCACAGTCATTGAACTTCTTTTCCGCCATGTTCAGCGTGCAGACCTTGCTGCCCGAGGTGATGGTGATCGTCCCGATCGGCGTCCGTCCATCCGGATGGTCTTTCGTTACTGTCAAACCGAGCGTCAGTTCAGTTTCGCCGGTCGGGGATTTTGCTGCGGCTGTAATCATCGTGGTCGTATCCGACATGTCAAACAGCACTGTCGTACTGGATGAGGGTTCAAAGAACCCGTCTCCGCTGTATTCCGCTTTCACCCGGTCCGCTTTGGCATAGTTCATCAGCATATTGCGGATCTCGTAATGCGCCGGTTCCGTTCCCGCTGCTTCTTTGTAGGTCACTTTCCCTTCGCAGTCCATCTTATCGCTGCTGATATCGTAGACACATTTGCTCGAAGAGAGCGGATCCGGATAGATCGTCGTGAAGGTGATGGTCCCTGTAGGCATCTGTCCGCCAGCCTGGGATTCGTCCCAGCTCAGTTTCACATTGAAGTTCGCGTATCCCGTTTCCGGACGATAGGGTCTGTAGGTCTCATCATTGATGATAACGATCGTGGTTTCCAAAGTCTTGAAGAGTACAGTCGAAGATGATGGATTAAAGATAGAGTCGCCGCTGTATTCCGCTTTTACTCGATCCGCGGTTTTGTCTGCCAGCAGCATTCCTTTGATTTCAATATGCTTGCTTCTTTCCAAATCCGTGACCGTGATCGATTCTGATTCACAATCCATCGTCTTTGCCGCCAGGTCCAGTGTGCACACACCGCCGCCGACGGTAAATTTCACAGTGCCCGTCGGTTTCTCTTCGCCGGCTTCATCAGGGTCCCAGCTCAGATCACCGATAACATTCAGCAGCGACTCGCCGGTTTTGTGTGTCGTGATGTTATCGAGCATCAGATCCGTATCCAGCTTGTCAAAGTACAGGGAGTCGGAAACCGAACCGAGATAACCGCCGTCGCCGGAGTATTCCGCCGTGATCTCGCTCCCAGCTTTTGAACCCATATTCAGGTTCGTGACCGTATAGGTTTGTGTCAGATCCTCTTCCGTGCGGGTAACCGTTCCCACACAATCTTTAAATCTCAGCGTAGTTATATCCAGGTTACAGACCGCTGTTCCGGAGGTGAATTTGATCGTTCCGGTTGGTTTCTTTCCATCCGGAGATTCATTGACCCAGCTCAGGTCCGCTTTCACACTGATGAGCCCTGCCTGTGTCCGGGATCCCTCGTAAATACTCAGGCTTGTCGGGATGGTGTCGAACATTACCCTGGTACTGGTTGAAGCAAGGAAGAACCCGTCACCGCTATATTCGACCTGCACCCGTTCGGCGGCCTTGTCTTCCAGAAGCATCCTGCTGACAGAATAAGTCTTCCGGTCATCGCTCACGGTACCGGTCCTCGGTTCGCAATTCAGAACTTTTGTTTCAATATCCAGCACACAGCTGCCGCTGCCGGCTTTGAATGTTACCGTTCCGGAGGGTTTTCTGCCATCAGCCAGGGTCTCGTCCCAGCTCATGACAGCGGCGATATCCGCGTATTCGCCTTCTGTCTTGAACGCTTTGCTGACCATGATCTCAGTCGGCACGGTCTTGAACATGACCGTGTTGCTGGTGGAGCCATTAAATGTACTGTCACCGCCATATTCCGCAGAAACACGGTCCGCGGTGTTCCCTGAAAGCAGGATGTTCTCCATGACCCAGGTATAACTGTTCCCTTCGGCAGATGCGGTACGGGTCACCTTTGTCCTGTCACCCTTGCAGCTGATCGTCCCGCCATCGATATCCAGGACACACTTATCCGCGCCGATCGTGAAGGTAATGGATCCTCTCGGTTTGACTTCACCCGCTTCTTCTTTGATCCAGGACAGTGTAGCTGTCACATTCGCAAGGACCGGATCGCCGGGTTTATAGGCCCTGTCGATCACAAGCGTCGAGTTTACTTTGATAAAGTCCAGTGTCGGTGATATTGACGAACGGAAATAACTGTCACCTGAATAGTCCGCTTTGATATTATTTCCGGAAGTCTCGCCCATCGCCAATCCTGTGATCCGATAACTTTCTCCGGACATCACCACGGTACCCTCACAGTCTGTTATCCGTGGTGTATCCATAGAAATATCCAGCGTGCAGGTCTTGGATCCCGATGTGATCCTGATCGTGCCCTTCGGCGACCGGCGGGGTGCTTCCGGATAATCTTTTGTTGCCGTTACAGATACGGTCAGGTCAACATTGCCTTCAGATGATTTTGCCGCGTCCGTGATCCTCGTGGCTGTATCCGACATGTCAAACAGAACTGTCGTACTGGAAGAAGGTTCAAAGAAACCATCACCACTGTATTGAGCTTTCACACGGTCGGCTTTCTCGTAATTCATCAGCATGCGGCGGATCTCATAATGGTCCGTTACATAGGTTACATTACCTTCGCAGTCCATCTTGCCGCTGCTGAGGTCATAGACACAATTACTGGAGGCCAGCGGATCCGGATAAATGGTCGTGAAGGTGATAGTACCGGTAGGCGTCTGGCCATCAGCTTCTGATTCATCCCAGGTCAGTTTTGTATTGAAATTCGCGTATCCTGAATCCGGACGATACGGCTTGTAATTCGTGTCGTTGATGATTTCGATTGAGGTCCCGACTGTTGTGAACAGGACTGTCGAGGAAGACGGGTTGAATACCGAATCTCCGCTGTATTCCGCTTTCACCCGGTCCGCTGTCTTGTCTGCCAGCAGCATCTTCAGGATCACAATATGTATATTTTCGTCGGATGTGGTTGTATCGATAGTGATACTTTCCGATTCGCAGTCCAGAGCCTTCGTCTGAAGGTCCAGGGTACAGACGCCGCCCCCGACAGTATATTTCACGGTGCCCGTAGGCTTCTGCTCACCGGCTTCATCTTTATTCCAGCTCAGATCCGCTTCAACATTCAACAGTGATTCGCCCGCTTTGTGTGTCGTGATACTGTTGAGTTCCAGGGTCGTATTCAGCCTGTCAAATGACAGCGTATTGGAAACGGAAGGCATAAAACCGCCGTCTCCCGAATACTCCGCTTTGACAGTGTCCCCGGCTTTTCCGGACATGTTCATACTCGTGACCGTAAAGGTCATATTCCGGTCATTTCTTACGACACTGGCACTGCCGGTACAATCCGTAAATCTCGGTGAAAGGCCGGTGATATCCAGCGTACAGACTCCGGTACCGGATGTGAATTTGATGGTACCTGTTGCCCATTTGGTGGTGGTTGACTCATCCATCCAGCTCAGGTCCGCTGTCAGGCTGACCTGACCGCTCTGTGTCCGTCTGGCGTTTGAAATGGAAATATCCGTCGGTATCGTATCGAAAATCACCCTTTCGCTGATCGAGCTCGTGAAGAAGCCGTCACCCTCATAACTCACCTGGACCCGATCCGCGTTCCTGTCATCCATCATCATCCTGGAGATGACGATCTCCATCCGGTTCTTTTCGTCATTTACGGTAATGTCGATATCCCTCGAATTACAGCTCAGCTGCGGATCATCGATGTCTGTTATATCCAGTGTGCAGATGCCGCTGCCGGCAGTGATCTTCACGATTCCGGAAGGAACTCTGCCGCCCGCAAGGCTCTCATTCCATTCCAGTACCGCGGAGATATCCGCGAAGTCCGTCTCCGTCTTGAACGCGCGGTTAACCGAGATCTGTGTCGGTACCGTATTGAAGAGGACAATGATACTGGTCGAGGGATTGAAGACCGCGTCCCCGCTGTATGACGCCTGGATGCGGTCCGCGGTGCTGGTTGAGAGCACAACATTATTAAACGGCCCTGACATTTCACCCGCCGCGGCTGCCGGCTTGAAATCGATCTCCGTCGATTGTCCTCTGCAGCTGAAGTATTTGCTGACAATGTCATATCTGCAGGTGTCCCCGCCGATGGTGAAGGTGATGGTCCCCACCGGCTGGCGGTTCGGGTGCTCTGCATCCGGGGTCCAGCTCAGGCTCGCGTTGAAAGACGCAAGCATGCTGCCCGGTTTATAGGCGCCGCTGAGCACCAGGGTCGTATCCAATTTCAGGAAATTCACCATCGGGGAAGTGGATCCCTCGAAGAAGGCGCTGTCACCGGAATAAACGGCATTGATGGTATCCCCGACGCCGCTGCCCATCTCCAGGCCGGTGATCAGGTAGCTGCCGTCATCCGCCAGGGTGACTTCGCCCATGCAGTCAGTGAACCTTGCCTTGTCGGCGCCTTCGCTGGTGTCCAGGGTACAGGTCTTCGATCCGGAAGTAAACTTGACAGTGCCCAGGGGCTTCAGCCCTTCCGGATGCTCTCCCGCGCCTGTCACGGTAAGCTTCAGGCTGACATTGCCCTCGGCTGATTTTTCTGCATCGGCAATGGATGTGGAGGTAGCCGTCTTGCGGAACATGACGATCCTGCTGGATGAAGATTTGAACGCTTTGTCGCCGCTGTAATCTCCTTTTACGCGATCCGCGGTGTTGTCTTTCAGCGTGATCTTCCCGAATTTCCAGGTAATCCGCATCCTTTCGGGATTGTCCGGATCTTCTTCCGCGTCGGAAGCGGTGATCTCTGTCGTCTCCCCCGTACAATTAAAGGCCTTGGAGAGGATATTATATGTACAGGTCTCGCTCCCGATGGTTAAGGCAATCGTTCCCTCGGGTGTCTGATCACCCGGCTCCGGCACGTCCGCTTTCTTCCAGGAGAGAATTGCTGTGACATTCGCCTGCCATGGTCCTGATTTATACGCATCTGTAAGCGTCAGCGCCGTATCGATCTGCGGGCCGACGATGAAGGGGAAATTCGTGCTTTCTGATGCTTCGAAGAACGCGTCCCCGCTGTATTTCACGTAGACCCGGTCCGCGGCCTTATCAGCCAGCAGCATGCTCTCAACGGAATAGGTTTTCCTGTCCTCGCTGACGGATCCGGTCTTCGGGTCGCAATCCATTTTTCCTGTATCGATCTCCAGCGTACAGGTGCCGGTGCCGACGATGAACTGTATCGTCCCTGTCGGTTTTCTGTCCCCTGCGAGGCTCTCATCCCAGCCCAGCAGCGCAGTGACATCCGCCAGATCGCTGTCCGCGGCATCTTTGTGCGCTTTTGTGACCGAGATCGTCGTTTCGAGCTTGCCCAGCATCGTCATCGTGCTGGTGGAGGGGTTGAAATTCACGTCGCCGCTGTAATCGACCCGGATCCGGTCCGCGCGGGCATCAGCCAGCGGGAAATTCTCGAGGGTAAACACATAATTTTCTTCCGAGATCCTTCCGCTGCAGCTGAAGGTCTCATTCACGATATCATACTCGCAGCTGCTGAATTCACCGCCGCGGTACATGGGCGTGAAAGTGATGGTGCCGCCGGGGATATCCTCACCCGCCTCCGTTACATCCCAGGTCAGTTCCGCAGTCAGGTTCGCGAGGACATCGCTGATCTTATACATATCCCTGATATCTATCTCTGTATCGATCCGGTCGAAATACACCGGCTGGGATTCCGACGGCAAATAGTTCGGATCGCCGGAATAAGAAGCCCGGATCGACGCGGCATCAGCGTCTGTCAAAGTCATTCCCTGGATCGTGTAATCGTAACCGGATCTGGTGACCCTTCCGGAACAGCCTTCCCTGAATTCTCCGGTCTCAACATCCAGATAACAGGTCCCTTCTCCCGCGGTGATCGTGATAGTACCGGTGGGTTTCACGTCTCCGGTCACGGGATCCACCCAGTTCAGGGACAGTTGATAATCAACACCGCTGCCGGTCTTCACCGCGTCCGTGATGATCGTTTCCGTGATCACCCGGTTGAAGATGAAAAGCTTTGTACTTTCGGAAGGCAAGAAGTTCGCGTCGCCGCTGTATTTCACCTTTACCCGGTCCGCGTTCCTGTCAGCCAGCAGCATATTCATGACGGAATAGGTCTTTCTGTCCCCGCTGACGCTGCCAGACTGCGGTTCGCAGTCCAGTTTTTTGGTCTCAATATTCAGCGTGCAGGTTCCGCCGCCGACGATGAACTGGATCGTGCCGGTGGGCAGTGTCCCCTCGGGCAGATTCAAATCATCGTATTGCGACTCATCCCAATTCAGCAGGGCAGTAATATCCGCGTAATCGGCATCAGCCTTAGCCTTATAGGCTTTCGTGATATCGATCCAGGTATCGATCTGGGGACCGACAGCGAAGGGGAACTTCGTACTTTCAGATTCACCGAAGAATGTGTCTCCAAGATATTTCACATAGACCCTGTCCGCGGTCTTATCTGAAATAAGCATATTCTTGACAGAAAACATTACGATATCATATTCGTTGACATCGACGATGTCCGTTACATAGTCGAAATCCACGCCGCCTTCCTTCGGGTCGCAATCCAGCTTTTTCGTCTCGATATCGAGTGTACAGGTACCGGTGCCGACGATGAACTGGACTTTACCGGTGGGTTTTCTGCCCTCGGCGAGGTTTTTGTTCCAGTACAGAATTGCCGAGACATCCGCCACATCGGAATCCGCGGCGGTCTTGTGGGCCTTTGTGACCGCTATTTCCGTACCGATCTTTGTAAACAGCGTCATCGTGCTGGTGGACGGGTTGAAATTCTCGTCGCCGTTGTAATCGACCCGGATCCGGTCCGCCCGGGAATCCGTCAGCGGGAATTCCTCGAGCGTAAAGATATAATTTTCTTCAGATATATCTCCATCGCAGGACCACTTCTTTTCATCGATATCATATGTACAGGTGTTGAAATCTCCGCCGCTATACATCGACGTGAAGGTGATGGTCCCGCCGGGAATATTTTCACCCGCCGCCGTTTCATCCCATGTCAGCACCGCGGTCAGGTTCGCAAGAATATCACTGATCTTGTATGCTTTCGTGATTTCTATCTTTGTATCAGTCCTCTTGGAATACACCGGTTGGGATTCCGACTCCAGATAGGATGAATCACCGGAATAGAAAGCCTGGATCGAGTAAGCAGTGCCACTTGGGAAAGTCATCCCTTTGATAACAAAGACATTACTATGATCCTTGGCGGATTTTGAAACATTTCCTGAACAACCTTCTTTGAATTTTCCTGTATCAACACTCAGATAACATACATTACAGGCAGATTCATCTTCGTTATTCTTTGCACATGCGTCGATTGCAATAGTTCCGGCAGGTGAAATCGTAGATGGATCGATCCAACTCAGAGTAACTGTAAAATCATTGAGTGTCTCCACTTCATCGGTGATCATCGTATCGGTTCTGATCTGGTTGAACCGGCTTGTCGGACTCGTCGCGGACTGATATAAAGAATCCCCGCTGTATACGGCAATAATGTTTTCCCCAGGAGTTCCGTTCATCATCATGTTTGTGATCTTTATATTGCATTCACCTTCGGAATTGCATTCTATAGCAGCATCGCCAGAGCAGTTCTCAAATTTATATGTTGACCGATCAAAAGTTAAATCACAAGCCTCTGCAGTGTAACTGACCGAAGAATCACCTGAACCATGCGAACTACTTGAGCCGGTAGCACCTGATCTGAAAGTTATCTTACCAGTAACATTTCTCCCCTCCGGACCGGGTTCATCTGGTTTGATATCAGCTGTCAAACTGATATATCCATCCGAAGTCAGGATCGGATTGATCACTGAAAACGTTGTCGGAACCGTCCAGAACAGGACCGTAGAACTCTTAGCCGGCTTAAACAGGTCATCACCGCTGTATTCCACCCTGATCCGGTCAATAGCTGCATTGGAAAGCAGCATTCCGGTCACAGAATAATCTTCAAAGTAAGAGAAAGTCTCGACAGAAATATCCCCATCACAACTGAAGGTATCCACACTGCAGTTAAAGGCATCACACTCGCATTTTCCGTAATCAGTACCTTTGTTGTCTGTCGGGATGAAAGTAAGTGTGCCTGTCGGCATGCGGCTATATATGGGATCAGTCCCCATTTTTTCATTGCCTTCTTCATCCATTGTGAACCATTTGAACAGCACATCCAGATTCGCACGCAGCGGCTCCGGTTTATAAGGTTTCAACAGATCTTCAGGTAAATCTTCTTCTGTATCATTGGGAATTAAACCATTGCTGCGTAAATCACTGATAGTTGTATCATCGGCGATCGTAACCACCGTATCCAGCTTTTCGATGACATTATACGAGGAAGTGGCGGTTCCTTTGGTATAGTTGTCATCCCCGCTGTAGGAAGCGGTGACTTTCAGCGGGACGCCAACCTTCTTTGTCTGGAAGGAGCAGGTCGTGGCGGGCAGCGTTATGGTGCAGGTAGAGGTGCCGTCGGTTACCGAGACGGAACCGGTCGGTTCCTTCCCTTTATCATATCCCGTAAACTGTACCGTAAAGTACACCGTCGACCCGAGGCCGTAGGCTTCCCAGGAAATGTCATTGGCGTCGGCGATCTTGATGATCTTAAAGCCGGAGCCGAAGCTCTTCTTGTCGTTGCCTCCCTTCAGCTTGACCTCCGCGTTCTTGGTGCAGATAATGTTGCCGCCCCCGTCATAGACGTTCAGGACGAAGGT
>DAIMGK010000026.1:0-36160 GCA_036723985.1 Flexilinea sp. | reverse complement strand
GAAAGTATCAGGCTCTTTATAAGACTCACACGCTTTCGCGGCGGTCACCTTTTTTTCCTGTGTTCCGCTTTACAGATCTTTTGAGAGGAAATCCAGCGCGAATTGGGCGGCAAGGGCGGACCCCCGTTTCAGAACATCCTCATCCACGTCGTATGTGCTCTGATGGTTTGTGCCTGTGATCCCCTTCTCCGGGTTTGAACTGCCGATATAGGTAAAAACGCCGGGAATTTTCTCCAGGTACCAGGAGAAATCTTCGGCGCTCATCAAGGTGGGCATGTTCGCGAAGACTTCACGGCCGAAAAGTTTTTCCGCGGCGCTGCGGCAGATGTTCGTCACTTCATCATAGCGGTTGTTGACCGGAAGGTTCAGGTAGATATATTCCAGTTCCCATTTGACTTTCATGGCTTCCGCGACGCCTCCGATAACACGGCGCATTTCTTCTTCAATGCTGTGGTCTGTGCGGAAATGACGGATCGTGCCCTCGATCTCTACCAGGTCGGGAATGCAGTTGTACTGGGTCCCGCCGTGGATCTTCCCAACGGTCAGGACCATCGGATCGGTAGCGCAATTGAAACGGGTCACCAGCATCTGCAGGTTCATCACGATCGAACAGGTAGCGGTGATCGCGTCCACACCCAGATGTGGAGCGCTGCCATGGGCTGAAACGCCCCTGATTTTGAGCCGGAAGCGGTTGCTGGCTGCCATGCGGAATCCCGGGGTGATGTCGATCAGCGGGGCGCGTACAGTCCCCCAGATATGGGCGCCGTAAATCACATCCGCACCGTCCAGGCAGCCTTCCTCTATGGAATATCTGGAGCCCTTGCCGCCTTCTTCCTCAGGCTGGAAGAGCAGGCGGACAGTCCCGTGAAGTTCCGGACGCATCTCGTTCAGGATCCTGGCGGCTCCCAGCTGCATGGCGATGTGGCAGTCGTGCCCGCAGGCGTGCATATGGCCGTTGGTGCTGGCAAAAGGCAGGCCGGTCTCTTCTTTGATGTTCAGCGCGTCGATATCTGCCCGGAGTACGACTGTTCTGCCGGGATGATTCCCATGGATCTCCGCTGTCATTCCGTTATGATGTTTGAAGAGTTTGGGCTCGATCCCCATTGCCTGGAGGTCGGCGGCGATGGATTTTGTGGTTTCATATTCCTCTCCTGCCAGTTCCGGGATCGTATGATAATACCGTCTCCGTTCGATAATATAGGGCTCAATTTCTTTTGCATATTCATAAATGTTCATAGCTTATCCTATTTGTAAGAACTCAATTTATTCTGCAAGCGGGATCATGTGCTTCGCAAGGCGCGGGAATGATTATTCGTGTGTTTTCCAAAGACACTTCCCGCGCCTGTTTCCGGGGGCTTGCAGCCCCCATACCCCGCTTATAAATCCGACATCTTTTTGTGACTTACCCGCTGATTGCGCGGTCACCTGTTTTCTGTTGACTAATCACAAAAACTTGACTGATGACTGTCAGAATGTTAACTTATAAAAATAAATAACCTTGACAGCCGGGAAAAAGCCTTCGGAATTCCATGCTTCGCATCGGCGCGGAGCAAATTATTATCTGTTCAGCGGCCGGCGGCCGGTGATAACAGGCGTCCGCTTCATGGCGATCGGGATGATCGTTCAAGCGGACGGCATCCTTTTTTCTGAACAGTCACTTATCCCGGGGCCTGTCACCTGCTGCCTGATACCCGCCAGCCGCCAGCCATCAACCACCAACTGAGAACTAACAACTAATGACTATTGACTAATAACTATTGACTAAAAACTACTGATCTGATAGATCTCAATGTTATCCTCAAAGCGGATGGCGAGAAAACGGGAATCCGGGGACCAGCGGGTCTGCAGGACATCCCGGCCATCCACCGGCAGCCGGTACTGCTGCTTTGTCTCTTCCCGGATGATCCAGGTCTGATACCGGGTGTCCGTATAAAATACGAAACGCTTGTCCGGGGACCAGTTCTGCATATTCATCACCGGGTATCTCCGCTCATCGTATTCAATGATATTGTCTTCCTGTTCCCGGCCTTTATGTCCATGTTTGCGGACTTCTTCCTCAAAGGTCAGCGTGGCTGTCCTGATATTGGCGCGGTAGATCTGCTCACAGTCGATGCCGCAGCTGCTTGCTACGCGGACCGTATTGTTGTCGATCCATTCGATCACGGATTTATCGGAAGCGTAATCATCCGTTTCGGCCTGGGAATCCGGAAAGAGATCCATGATATCTTTCAGCCCGGATCCCAGTGAGACCACCATGACGGTATAGAGTTTTTCACTCTGCCGCAGGGCGGTAAAGGCCAGATGGGTGTTATCCGGACTGAAGGCGAAATCACCGAAAACATGCAGGTCTGTCGTTGAAAGTTCTTCCGGTGCCAGACCCTCCGGGATGTTCCCGAATTCATCGGGAACTTTCGCGTCATCAGCGAAATTCAGCACCACGGCATCTCCGGAAAACCATCCCCAATAGCGGTTGGCGGGTGCGACATAGGCAAATAACGGCTCGGTTTCCGACCATTCCATGATCCCGCTTTTTACCAGCCTGTCTTCCATGATCGAAACGCAGACGACTGTATACGGTTCGATCATCGGCGGTTCGATGACCTCGTTCCCTTTCAGGTCGAGGGTCGGCGGGATGGAAGTCGGGGTGACCATGGCTGTCAGCGTCGCGCTCTGGCTGTCCGTCTGCTGGAAGCTTTCCAGCAGTGTATCACAGGCTGCCATGATCATCACCGCGCCGGTCAGAATTATGATGAGCAAAATAGTCTGTTTCCGCATGCCTGATCCCCGGGGGTTATCCTTCCATGACCACGACCGCGGCCGCGTAATCTTTCAGGTGGGTGATCGAGACGGACCACTGCTTCAGCCCGAGCTGAGCTGCCCTTTCGGCTGCTTTCCCATGAAGGAAAAGCACCGGCATTCCCAGTTCATCGTTGAGGATCTCGACTTCGGACAGGTTCACTTCACCGATCCCGCATCCCAGCGCCTTGACGGCAGCTTCCTTGGCCGCGAAGCGTCCCGCCAGATGCTGATCCTGATCCCTGCAGTAAGCCTGTTCAGCCTGTGTGAAAACACGGTCGGCGAAACGTTTCCGGATCTCCGGCCTCTGTGAACGGAACCGTTCCACTTCTATCAAATCAATTCCGGTGCGTATCATATTCGTTTTATCGTCATTCGCTGTCAATCATCAGTCAGGACGGCAGCCGGTCATGCTGCTGTGCCGGCTGTGATGTGGATCATTCGGTCCGGATGGATCCATCGCCGGGCGGTCTCCAGAACCTGTTCGGCGGTGATCTCCCGGACCCGATCCGGCAGGCGGATCAGATAATCAAGGCCAAGCTGATGCGTTTCCATAGCCATCAAAAGTCCCGCGACTCCGGAATTGCTTTCCAGCGAAAGCGGAAGACTGCCGATGTAAAAGGATTTTACATCATCCAGTTCCTCACCGCTCGCCTTTTCAGAGGTAAAACGGCGCAGTTCCCGGAAAATCAGGTCCGCGGCTTTTTCGGCGTTGGCGGGATTCACGCCCGCGTCAATTTCCCAGCATCCTCCGTATGACAGGGAATTCAGCGCGGAGGACGCGGAATAGGCCAATCCGTTTTCTTCACGAACGATCTGTCCGATCCGTCCCATCATACCGAATTCACCGAGAATACTGTTCCCAAGCACCGCGGGCAGAAAATCCGGATCCCGCCGTGAGGGGCCCAATGTTCCGATGACAAGGGACATCTCGCTTTTTTCAGGGATCTCCACATGTTCGTATATGCCTTTATCCGGAAGACTGACTTTCGTGAAGTATGCCAAAGGGTCGGCCGTTTGCTGCGGTTTGTTCCAGCCGGCAAAAATCATTTCACATTCGGCAAGGACCTTTTCCGCGCTGAACCCGCCGACGATCGACAGCGTCAGTCCCCGCGGTCCGAAATGATCCCTGTGAAAATCAAGCATATCCTGCCGGCTGATGCTTCTGATGACATCTTCGGAACCGAATTCCGGACGCCCGTAAGGATGATCCCCGAACAGAAGCGCGTCAAGCCGCTCCCCGCTCATGCTTTCCGGGTCCTGCCGGTGCAGCTCATAAGCTGAAAGCGCTCTTTGACGGAAGATCTCGATATGTTCTTCGGGAAAAACGGGCTCATCCAGGCATTCTTTCAGAAGCCCCATGAGCATCGGCAGGTCTTCAGCGAGGCAGCTGCCGTTAAATGTAAGCGCCCGCGGCCCGGAATGGACGCTCAGGGAAGCGCCGGATTCTTCGAGCAGCGAGTGGAAACGGTAAAAATCATGTGTCCGGGTGCCGGAGGTCAGGCAGCCAGCGGCGAACTCATTCAGGCCGGTCTTATCGGCAGGGTCCAGATACGCGCCGCAGGGCAGGGAGCCGGTCAGGACAGCAGCCTGGCTGTACGGGTTTTCCCTGATCAGCACGGTGATGCCGTTGGAAAACCGGCTGCGGAAAATGTTCTCCGGTCCGGGCATTGATTTCGTCATATCAAACTTACGCATGGTGTCATCCTGTTCATCAATTTGTCATGAAAAAAGTTCCGGCCACAAACGAACGTCTTACGTCTGTTTTCATTCCTGATCCCTGTGCCTGTAGAGCCCGGTGATGCAGTTTTCCGGGCGGAAATATTTATCGGCAATACGGCTGACGTCAGCCGCCGTGACCTTCTCCAGCCGCTGGGGATATTCGGTGTACCAGGTAGGATCGGCAAACATGGAGCTGTATCCGAGCCAGTAAGCCTGATTGGTGATGTTTTCACAGGAATAGGCAAACATGGCTCTGGCCTGTTTTTTTGCCTTTGCCAATTCGGATGGGGTGATCCCGTTTTCGATAATATCCCTGATCTCTGCCCGGACAGCTTCCGCGGCTTCTTCCGGTGTGTGATCCGGGTTAAGATAAGCGGAAAAATTATAAATATAGGGATCAATGGTGGTGACGTAACCGCCGCCGATGGCGGCTGATATGCCGCTGTGCACCAGTGTCCGGTACAGACGGGAAGTGCGGTTGGCCACATTCCCCCGCCCGAACATGTTCAGTGAGGAAGGACCGCTGAGCACGCTGTCGAGGATGGAAAGCGGGAAAATGTCCGGATCTTTCCCGGAAGGAGAGCGCCATACCATCTGCATGATCGTCAGGTCCGCCGGGCCGTATTCCTCGATCGTCCGGGGTTGTGTGATCATGCCTTCCGGTGTGATCCGGTCTTCCGGGACTGCGCGCGGCGGTGTATTCCTGTACGCTTCCCCGATACGGCGGAGCATGTCATCTGTTTCAAAGTCGCCTGCCATTACCAGTATCGCGTTATTCGGGGCGTAGCGAGTGTTGTAATATGCGTAGAGATCGTCACGGGTGAGCGCGGAAATGTCTTCGGTCTCGCCGATGATCTCCGTCCCGTATGGATGATTGGGGAAAGCTGCCCGGCGTATGGATTCATTCAGACGGTAGGTCGGATCGTTTTCATGACCTTCCCGTTCGGATATGATCACACTGCGTTCCGCTTCCACTTCCGCTGGATCGAAGCGGGAGTTCGACATACGGTCCGCTTCCAGTTCAATGGCGATATCGATCTTGTCGGCGGGCATGGTCTCGTAAAACGCGGTCCAGTCCAGGTACGTGAAGGCGTTCCAATAGCCCCCGCAGCGCGCGATCTCACGATCCAGATAATAATTGGGAAAGCGGTCTGTCCCTTTGAACAGCATGTGTTCGACCCAATGGGAAACGCCGCTCTTTCCCGGCTTTTCATTACGGGATCCAACGCGGTACCAGACCCAGTGGCTGATAAGCGGCGCTGTGTGGATCTCTTTCAGTAAAACGGTCAGTCCGTTGTCAAGAATATGAGTGGTATATGTATCCTTCATGTGTATTATTATACTCTGCCGGGAGCGCTTGTGTAAACTTTGTCCGGTACGCAATGTCAAACCCATACAAAGTGAGTCTCCCGGGCGTCAATATGCCGTGAAAAAGGTTCGGCCGCCGACTGCCGGCTGACAACTAATTCCTAATAACTGATTTTCGCCTGACTTTTGTAAAAATATATAATGCCAGGGAAAGGAGGGTGACGAATTCGCTGATCCTTTGGGCGGCAGTTTTTTTGTATTCCACGAAAACGGTCCCGCGGGAAAAACCGGCGCTGCTGACGCTTGTCAGTCCCTGACTGTCCGGTGTGACCGGAATTCGGATGACCGTTCCGTCGTCCGCGGTCAGGGTTCCCTGATAACCGGTGTAATAGATCAGCGGGACGGACAGCCTCACTTCACCGCTGTTTCCGGATATTTCATAAGTAAAGCGGAAGGACAGCTTCTGACGGTCATGAGATATGATATTCAGGTCAATGGCAGGATCTTCGGTGAAAACCGTATCCGCGTTTTCCCCCGGGAAAGTCTGTGAAAGCTTCCGCGGCAGATATTCCTCTCCGCTGACACGGTTATCCTGCATTACGAACATGTTCCTGGAAACAGCGCGGTTCCCGGCTGCCTCCTGAAGAACAGGAAAAGCCGTACTGAAAAAACAGAATAAGGCCAGGACTCCCGCCGCGGCTATCTCATAACGGTTCATGCGGATCCCCGGGATGGTCTCCGCATCGCCGGAATTGTTTTCTGAACTTCTGTTCACAAAACCGGGAAATGCGGAAAAATAGATCCCGCAGCAAAGACTGAGCATTACGCTCACGGGCAGGAGCAGCCGATAGGCAAACTGGATCCGGGTGACGAAGGGTTGGAAAACCTCCCATCTCCAGGGGAATGCCCTTGTGCACATCCACAGGCATATCAATGAAAAAACCAGCATGAAATCCGCCGCTTTGACAGGGCCTTTCCGCTCTTTCCCGGGCAGGAGCGCCATCAGCGGCGTCAGCAGCAGCGGCCAGCCGGGATAAATTGAGGCGGCCTGCCAGACAGAATACCATTTCCGGAAACGGGCGAAAAGGTTCGTTACAGGGAACGCGTAATTACCCCCGTTTAATCTTGTACCGCTTGCCATTAATGAATTGATACGCAGATCCGGATTGGTAAATACCTGTTCCAGCATCGGTATCCAGAAAAACGCCCCGAGGCACAGGACTGTCAGGACCGATCTCAGCAGGGCGAAGAGGACATCTCTTTCTGTCAGGATCCGGCGGATCCGTGTGAGCAGAAAGACAGCGGTCAAAACGATCCCTATGGTCAGGCTGATGATGTGGCAGGAGAGCAGTCCCAGAAACCCGAAAGCGAAAAGAGGCCAGCGCCGGGTCTCACCGTGAAAGATCTCATACAATCCGAGGATGATGAGCGGATAAAAAATAGCTGCCTGTGTCTCTCCGAGGGCACCGCGGTAATAAATATTACTGAGGCGGTACGCGGAAAAAGCCAGAAAGACCGCGGTGATACAGGCGGCGCTTTGTTTTCCCGTGATCCGGGAAGCGGCATACCAGGCGGAAAGGATCGAGAAGAAGCTGCAGAGTACCAGAAATACTTTGTAAGCTGTCAGGATATGAAAACCCAGCAGGACCAGCACGGCGGGAAGATACAGAAAGACATCCGGATAATAAAAACCGACACCGTAGCCGTAATTATGGAGCCAGTACAGCTGATCCCGGACAGGGAAATATCCCGCCCGCAGACTTTCGGCAAGCCCTTTGATGCGTGTCAGGTGGAAGAACATATCTTCCCCGTGAATATAGGTGTTCCCGTCAAACAGAGGCCAGGATGAGAGCAGTGTCAATACGAGGATCATTCCCAGGGCTGATCCGGTCTCCGGCCCGGAAAGAAGCGGAAAGGTCTTCCGAAAGGCAGACGGGAAACAGAACCTCAGGATCAGCAGGCTCCCGAGGATGACCAGACACAGGGAAAGGGTAAGATGCCGGAGGAGTGATTCCTTATATAAAATATGATCTGCTGTAATGCGGATACGGTCCAGCCGGACAGCCGACCGGGCGGGGTCATACCGGATCCCCATCCGGATCTGGCGGGCTCTGTCCCGGATCTCAAAGGGGAATGAAGGGTTTTCTGTCCCGGCATCCAGCTCCGCGAAGAAGAACTCTTCACCTGTGTCATCAATAAGGTACAGTCCGCTGCCCGGTCCATCAGCCTGCAGGACCGGTGAAAGCATGTAGGCACCTGGTTTCAGTGTGATCTGTTCTGACACGGGATAGTCCCACTTTTCCTCCGACCCCGGTGTAAAAGTCCGCTCGCAGCGTTCGTCATAGGTAAAATGAAACAGATCCCGGTTTACCAGAAGCAGGGCACCCAGGGTGATCAGTATGATAAGGATCCCGATGAATGTTTTTCGATTCATATGCTTATGCAAATTCCGCTTTCAGCTGATCCCTCGCTTTGTATATCGCCGTGCGCACCGGCCGGCTTCAGGATACCGCGGCTGCCGAAGCTTCTTTCTTTGCCCCGGACTCACGCTTTCTGCGGAAGAAAATAACAGCTCCTATACAGAATAAGGTCGCTCCGGTGACGGCTTCCCCGAGCTTTTCCATCAGGGTCTTGCGGTAAGCGACGGTTACGGAGCCGGAAGGTACGGCATCCACCTGCACCTGGACCAGACCGACTTTGTTTCTCCCGATCTCCAGCGGGATGCGGGTGCCGTTTTCTGGGGTGAAGGTACCCTGAAAACCGTGATAACGGATCAGCGGCACATCAAAAGTCAGTTTTTCCGCGTCTCCGGAATAGGAAAAATCAAAGGTAAAGGACAGCCCCCGGCGTTTGTGGGAAAGGATCTGCACATCTTCCGGATCGCTTTTTACCGTATCCCGGTTTTTATCGATAAACTCGGCGCGCAGTCCGGAAGGAAGGTATTCCATGCCGGCGACACGGTTGTCCTGCATGATGAACTCGTCTTCCGGGACGGTGCGGTTGACGACCGTATCCCGGTAGATCGGGAAAGCGCAGACAGCGCAGCCGATCATCAGGCAGAGCATGGCGCTTTTCATGCGGCCGGGGCAGAGCTCCGTCAGATAGAAACCGCCGCATAACGGGAACAGCACGCTTACCGGCATCAGAAGACGCCAGGTGAACTGGATGCGGTTCAAAAACCAGATCATGTATTTCCATGGAAAGAGGTCCGTACTGCAGATCATCAGGACGATCCCGAAAAGCAGCATCGTATCGGCAGCGGGATATATCTTCCGGTTTTTGGTATACAGCAGCACCCGGAGAACCGGGATCAGCAGGAACATCCATCCGGGATACAGGCTGCGCGAGAAATTCGCGTCATATTTCCAGTCATGGAAAAACAGCAGCAGGTTCCCCGCGGGATTGATATTGTTCTGAGACAGTCCCCCCATCCTTGAAGACATGAGGATATTTATGTTCAGGAAATTCCCGTTCATCTGTTCCATCATCGGCAGCAGAAACCCGGCACCGAGAAGGACTGTCACAGCGGTGGCTTTGAAAAATCCCGCAAGGATCTTCCGTTCCCGCAGGATGGTTACCGCACGGAGAAGCAGGTAAACGGCGGTCAGGCAGCCGGACAGGACCAGGCTGATCAGGTGGGAGCTGAGTATCCCCCAGAAACCCAGGGCAAAGATCCACCAGCGGTCGGTCCGGTCATGGAACATGTCATAGAGCCCGTATATGATCAGCGGCATGAAGATAAAGGACTGCATCTCACCGACCGCGGCACGGTAGAATACCGCTATGCAGCGGTATGCGCAGAAACCGAAGAGGACCGCGGAGGCAAGACCGGCAGACCTTTTCCCGCTGATGTGTCTTGCGGTGATGTAAAACGTGCAGAGGGAAAGAAAGGTACAGACGAATGTGAAGATCTTATAACAGCTCAGCAGGGAAAAGCCCAGCAGACGGAGCAGCACGGGAAAATACAGAAAGGGATCCGCGTAAAAATACCCGGCTCCGTAGCCGTAGTTTTTCAGCCAGTATAACTGGTCACGCACCGGGAAGTATCCCGCTTTGATCCCTTCCGCGATCCCTTCGATCCGGGAGAGGTGGAAAAACATGTCTTCCGCCACGCCGTAACTGTCCGGCAGAAGATGCGGAACGGACAGGACAACTGCCAGCAGGAAGAGAAATACCGCGTCCCGTTCGTTTTCCGGGGTGCGGAAGACCGGAAACAGTTTGAAGAAAGCCTCCGCCTTTACCGCACGAATGATCAGCAGCAGCGCGGATATCACGACCAGCAGGGAGATCACGGCATGCCGCAGCAGGCTTTCCCGGTACAGCACATGGTCGGAAACAACGCTGATCTTCCGGGAAGAAATACCGGCTGAGAGCGGATCGTAATTGATGCCGATCCGCAGGCTCTCGGAACTTCCGCTGACCTGAAACGCATTCTTCTGCAGCCCCGATCCCCCGGCCAGCTCGAAGTCAAAGAATACACTGTCATCCCCCCTTGCCAGGTAGACGGAGCTGCCGTTTTCCTGAACTTCTCCGGAAAAACACAGCTCATAACTGCCCGGTTTGAGGGTAAAAGGTTCGCTCAGCAGGTATGTCCCTTTTCCGTCCGTTTCGGGCGTGAAGGTGCGTTTCCCCCGGAAACTGAATTCATAGTGGAACAGATCGCGGTTGACAGCCGCGAGGATGAGGCACATGAGGAGAAGGATCACCGGAACAAATGCTTTTCGTTTCATATTCCTATATTATAAAGGTGACCGCCGCATATGCGGGTGAGTCGGAAAAAGAGCATGATTCTTAAGCGGGGGTATGGGGGGCGAAGCTCCTGTCCCGAATCTGACCGGACGAAGTCCGCACTTTACGGGACAGGTTTACAGCCTCCGGGAATCCGGTGCGGAGCGAAGCCCGGGAGCCGAATCATAATTCAGCGCAGCGGTTCCTTACGGCTCTCGCTTTTGCAAACACACACATATTTGCTCCCGCACCTTGCGAAGCACTCCGTCCCGCATACTGAAGGCAAAACAAACTGAGCTCTTATAGTAGGGAAAAAAGGATCTGCCGCATAAGCGGGTGAGTCGAAAAAAGTTATGCTCCCGGTTTCGGGCGTATCAGCGGGGATCATTTCATATACTCCGCCCTGAGGTTGGATTATAATTAACGGAACAATGGATATTTTGATTTATATCATGATCATGATCTGGACCTTCATCAGAATGGCAAAAAGAGGCCCGTCTCATCTGAGGTTTACCATCGTCGACCTGCTTATCGCCGCCTGGCTGCCTGTCCTTGTCGGTCTGATCCTGCACTGGTTCTATTATGATTTCCCCGGCTGGGTGGCAGATACTTTCTTTGCCAACCTCCCCCGGTGAGGAGCCGGAAAACGGGGACAGCCTGTGCTTTGAGTGACTGTTTGCCATTTCCGGTAAAAGTCCGGAAACGTACCATTGACAAACCGGGAATTATCCGATAATATGAAAGTGAATTCATGCGGCGGGAGGTATTCCTATGAAAGTCTTAAATTTCGGTTCACTCAACCTGGATTATGTTTACCGGGTCTCCCATTTTGTTCAGCCGGGAGAAACGCTCAGTGCGCTGTCACAGTCCGTGTTCCCCGGCGGTAAAGGCCTGAATCAGTCTGTCGCGCTGGCAAAAGCCGGCGCGGAGACATATCACGCGGGATGCGCGGGACAGGGCGGCGCGATGCTGAAGCAGGTACTGGAGCAAAACGGTGTCGATGTGCGGTATCTGGTCCCTGTGGATGAGATCCAGGGGAACGCGGTCATCCAGGTCAATCCGGATGGTCAGAACTGCATTCTCCTTTTCGGCGGCTCCAACCAGTGCGTGACTGCGCGGCAGATCAAAGATACCTTTGCCGGGTTCTCAGCCGGTGATTACCTGATCCTGCAGAATGAGGTCAACGCGCTGCCGGAGATCATTGAGGCGGGGCATGAAAAAGGGATGCGGATCGTGCTGAACCCCTCGCCGTATAATGAAAAGATCGAGGCGCTGGACCTGTCGAAGATCAGCTGGCTGCTGATGAATGAGATCGAGGCGGAACAGCTGTCCGGCAGCCGGGATCCGGAAGAAGCCTGGCGCGTACTGCAAGGCCGGTATCCGGAACTGTCGGCGGTGATCACACTGGGAAATCAGGGAAGCACCGCTTTTACCGCGGCGGAAACCGTACATCAGGACGCTTTCCCTGTGAAAGCGGTCGATACGACAGCCGCAGGCGATACCTTTACGGGATTTTTTATCGCGGGACTGATGGAAAACCGGTCCCTCGCGGAATGTCTGCGCAGGGCAAGCCTTGCCGCGTCGATCAGCGTCACCCGTGCCGGCGCGTCATCATCCATCCCGACGAAAGAGGAGGTTGAAGCATGTCTGTAAAAAGAGCCGGAATGTTATTGATCTGCTTATTCTTCGCGGTCCTGATCCTGGTGCCGGCAGCGGCTTCAGCGCAGCGGATCATTCCCGCTGCCGGAAGTCTGGACTCATCCGGTGACGGACTCTGGAATTACTACAAAGGCAAAAGCCGGACGACCGTGAAACGAAACGCGCCGCAGTATGAACGGATCAATGACAGCAGCGACTACCTGCTGGATTATACAAAGATCAAAGGTGTCGAGCTCTTCCTGACGGGCAGGTTCACAAATAACAAGCTCTCCGTACTGCAGATCACGACTCCTTTCCCGGAATATGACAAATGCAATAAAGAAACGAAAGACCTGTCCCGCGCTTTCGCCGATGTGGCTTACGCGATGATGGGTGTGAAATTCAACGCGAGAAAGGAATGTCAGCAGATGAAGGAAAATGGCGGTTCCGTAGTCTGCACGTCGGAGGATACAGTCTGCGTATACCGCCTCTGTCCGGAAAAAAGCTGGGCTCTCGCCTGTTCTGTCCGGTGAACCGCTCAAAAGCCGAAGACCGGCGGGCAGTGAAAGAAAATGATCTGTCATCCTTTCACCACCCGCCGGTCTTCGTTTTAATGGGTTTTATGTCCGGAGCATAAAAGTGTCAGCCCCACAAATTTTAAGAATCAGGCCAAGCATCATGAACATGTCATGAAAAAGTCTCAACCACCAACTGACAACTAATGACTATTGACCAACGACTAATTATATTTGAATTTTTGACAGATTGAAAAATTCTGAGTAAATATTAGTAATGGTCGGTTTTCAATCAATTTACAGATCAATTTTTGATGAAAGAATCTACCAAATCTACCAAAAACTTACCATTTTTTCTCTAAAAAAAGAAATTTAAACCGAATATCTGATATAATTTTACAAATATTTTTTTGATAAACTGAACCAAAAACTTTTACTTACAACATACATGGTAATATGGAGAAGTATGAATAGTCAGAAAAGAGGTTATGATCATATAAAAGCCCAAAAAGAAGGTAAAAAAAGAGATTTAAACGTATGTCAAATCTGTGGAAGTCCTGATAGGGTAGAAGGACACCATTTATTTGACTATGCTTATTCAGGTGCATCTGATCCAAACAACATTATTACATTATGCCATTCTTGTCATGTAGCTGTTCACAAAGGGCTTATTGATTTATTTATTTTTTAGGGTGTAAAACGATGATTGAAATTAATATTTTGAAAAAAGGCGATTCTGTTTTATCAATCAACGATAGATTTCTTGCTGTTAAACGTAAAAATGGAGAAGTTGATATTTATAAAGTTATGTTTAATGATGACGGTGAATTAGCTATTGACCCTTTAAAATCAACTACAATTGGTTATGGTGATGGTATTGTAAGTAAAAAACTTGATGATGGTGAAACCACTATATTTACTTTTTAGTAAAAATCAACAAGGTGTTTTTCGATGGCTGACAAAACAAAAAATCAAAAAAATTATGCCGTTGTTACTGTTGTAACAGGATTGACAAAAAATCAAGCTGGTAACTTGGTTGGAGAAATTGTTAAAGCAAAAAACAAAGTGGCTCCTAATGCAAGAGTTACAGGGGGACAGACTACGAAAGAAAAAATCGGTCAACTTCTTCAGGAAGGTTGGAGACTAATTACTGGTGAAGTTGAAAATCAAAAAAATTGAAATAATAAACACTTTTTCACTAAAAAAAGGGTGAAAGGAAAATACACGTCCAATATACACAACAAACAATATTTGTAACAAAATAGACGGTCACGCACCGTCTATTTTGTTCTGGATTTTATTCTGGTTTCAGAATCGGTTCATATTGCCCTTTTACCCATTCTTCTTTGTTTTTTCCATATTGTTTTTTCCATAATGATAATAACCTTCATATGTTTTACTGTTATTCAAAATTCCCTGAACTGTAGAAATAACAAACGGGTTTTTATTTCGTGTTTTATATCCTTCAGTATTCAGCCAATCCACAATATTTATTAAACGATAATTTCTAAGTGACTAATTATACATGTAAAGCTCCTGTGTGATCTCATTCTTGATCGTGGGGATCTTCAGCCCGGCGCGGCAGAAGCGGAGGCCTTCGATGTCTCCGTCAGCCGGCTGCGGATCCACATGCAGCACCCAGTCATGCAGGAAGACAGGCACGCGGTAGACCAAGCGGATCTCTTTCACGAACATCGATTCAATCTTTTTCTCCTCCATCAGAAGAGGATTCCAATGTTCGGAAACATAAAACGGATAAGCCTCGCTGAGTATATGATTGAGCGGAAAAACGGCCAGTTTCTCCCGGATCAGGGGGATCTCCCAGTCTTCATCATCCATATGGAACGGCATCATGATCTCCGGCAGGAATTCAATGGTCCGGTCCCGTACCTGTCCGGTGAGGATGAAGCTTTCCGGAGCCAGGCCGTTCAATGCTCTCCCATTGAGGCTCTGCAGTTTCACCCTGATCGTGAGCAGGACGTCATTATCGGTTTTCTTTGCGTAGATAACTTTGATCTGATAAGGCTTTTCGAAATTGACCTGTGTCATATTATTTCTGTCAAAAACGCGGATAAAGGTATTGACGGCATACAGATAGTTGATTTTTTCATCGATCTGGGCCATCATCTGCGGCTGGGTGACAATGCTTACGGTATAGGCATCCCCGCACAGATATGTATCCGCGTACGAAACAGTTACCTGCTCTTCCGCGTATATTTTTGCAGATAGCAGGGCGGTCAGCAGCATGATCAGTATAAAATTTCGTTTTTTCATAAGCGGCTCCTTTTACTGGCGGGTCACTTTCGGAAGCGTGAACGAGACAGAGTCTTCGGGACCATCCTCGTCCCGTGTGTAAGGGCTGAATGTAAGGATCCAGCCGTCAACATCTCCGCAGACTTCGAACACGATGACCGTGGATAATTCCGCACCGGGCTGAATGGGGGAGAAAAACGGCGGCAGCGTGAAAGATCCGGCGACTTTCGCGCTCATGGGCGTATACAGCTCGTAACTCTGCCCGAGGATATTCAGGAAATATTCCTGTGCGTGAAAGGAACCAGGATCCAGCCAATAAACAGGCTCGTCGGATGTATTTTTGATCCCGACGCGGATGATCAGGAATTTTTTTTCGCCGGAGGCCTTTATATTGGTGGTCGAGGGCGTAAGCACCGGCTGGCTGATCAGGTGGATCTGATATTTTCCGCATTCCAGCCAGGTGCTGATGTTCAGCAGATCCGGCATGTCCGGCATGATCATGACCTTGCGGAAATATTCTTCTTTTTCCATCTGTCCGCTGTTGAATCGATCGGCCTCGCTTTCCGCCTGTACAGCGCAAAATGACAGCATCATGACCGGCAGGAGCAAAAGGAGAACAAATGGATGGATATGAGAATGATTTCCGGCCCTGCGGCGGCCCTGCCGAAAAGCTTTCCGCGGGTCAGCCATCCGTATAATTGATGTCAGATATTTCATTTCAGCTCCTTCCCGTATTAATTTGTCCCGTAAATAATGACATTCCCTGCCGCGGCGGTCATCATTTCACCGCCCGCGTACAGTCTGGGACCGATCGTCCACGAAACCATTTCCGTGACATTTTTCGGATTGAAGATCGTCCAGGTCTCCTCATCGAAACGCCGGATGACAAAATCTTCGATTTCCAGTATGTCGGTAACGGTTGTCAGGTCAATTTCCTGATCGCTGATGCGGAATATCGGATCATCCCCGTTTCTGACAGAGACAAAGCTTAACCCGTCCGTCCGGATATCGTCTTCGAAATCCGTCACAAAAACGCCGTTGATATAAAGGTTGGTCCTGCCGTTGAGACGTATCAGCTCCATGCGGTATACAGCCGGGTCATCCGATGTTCCGTCTTTTGCCGCGGTCTGTTTGACCGCATCCAGCTTCTCGGCGAATTTCCGGTCGATGTTTTCCGCGGGGAACAGGTCGTTTCCGATGCTGCCGGTTTTCCCTTCATACAGGGAAGGGTCCAGCCTTTCGATAAGATCCAGATAATGTTTTTCGCTTCCCAGCAGGTACAGATTGCTGTATGCCGATTTGTTTTCCACGGTACTGAAAGAATCGTAATTGTTGACCGCTCTGTAAATACCGTCCCGCGGATCGATCAGGATCCCGTAGCTGGTCCGGTTCCCCACCAGCATGGAATTTGAAAAATAAACATAAACGCTCCCGGTACCTTCGGGATAACTGTCCGTAATAAACAGATCGGTATAGAAATAGAAATCCTCAAGATACGTGACTTTCGGGAAATCCAGCCCATGGAAGACGTCTTTTTCGGAAGGCTCATCAAGGTATATCATCTGTTTGAAAACTTTGCCTGTATTTTCACGCATGACCAGCCCCCAGTCTTTCCTGTCAAGGTGGCTCAATTCATGAAAATACCAGTTGTAGTAAGGGTTGTCAATATGTTCCCATTCCAGGGAACTGACATATTCGGACGGAAAATAGGATAAGCCGAGATTATCGAAATACCATATGTCTTTGGCAAAGCGGGCATACTGTGCTTTGGAAGGCGTCTGAAACTGTTCACGGTAAACGGCTTTGGTGAATATTTCTCCGATCTCTCCCGAATTCATTGCCCTGCTGACGGTATCCGACTCCTTTTTCGGGGCGTCCTGCGCGGAAGCGATATGGATCCCGATGGAAAGGATCAAACAAAAAACGGTGAAGCATACGCAGTACTTTTTCATGGCGGGACTCCTTATCGGACTTTCAGGGGAACGTCAATTTCGCAGTAGGACACACTGCTGCCGCGTTCGGTGGGCGTAAAAACCAGTTCCCAGTTGTTTTTATTCGTCGTGTCCACATCAAAGACAAGGGTCAGCGTCCCGTATGTCGGGAGCCGCAGCCGGCCGGTCAATTTGGCATTGCTCTTCATCCGGTTGGTCAGCATGGTCACCATGAAGTTCAGCGGATAGCTTGTCTGAATGTTCTCTTCAGAGATGTGACGGACAGTGAAACTGGTTTTGTCAAATCCTGCCATCTCCGGTTCCGCAAGGTAGAGGAATCTGACTGTCAGATAAAGGAAATTGTCCTCCGCGGTGCGGTTGGAGATGTTTCTTCCGATCATGGGATCTTCAATGATCTCGATAAAAATATCGTTCCTGCAATCATACACTTTGTCACTCGGCATGTCGAAGAGGATCGGATCTTCAAACCAGGGCGCGGCAATGCCCGCCTGTACTTTGAACAGAAACAGGAACAGACACAGCATGATCGTCAGTGTTCTTTTCTTCATAAAAGCCCCCTTACTGTTTCCGGTATGTGAAATTGTCAAAAACGCAGCGGATCCGGTTTCCGCCTTCATTCAGTTCCGAACCGGCTTCAAAAGAGACGGGGTTGGACATACCGTCTTCATACTGGAAAGAAAAGCTGCCGTCAAAATAGAAATAGGATATGCCGTCAAGACGGATCACATCGATTTTTATCCTTTCCGACGGATCCACGCTGCTCAAATCGGCGATCTCCTGATAAACCGTCTCCCCGTTCTGTTTGGAGAATGAGTATGCCTTTCCGCCGGGATAAAGGATAACGCCGCTTTCCGCTCCGGGTCCGGTAAATGCCGCGTCGGAATAACGCAGCCAGCAATAGCCTCCGCCGGCGGGAACCGACTCTGCCTGATGCAGGAGGATCCCCGCGTGGAAATCTTTCGCCCGGTAATCATCGAATTTCAGGTGCTTGTTTGTTGTCCTGACAACGAGCTGTGACGGGTGGAGTGTTGTCAGTACGTCGATGCCGGTACCCTCCTGTACAACAGACTGGTGTAAAACATCTTCTGTGAGGAATTCATTCGTATATGTGATCGCTTTGTCGTACTTTTGTATGAATCCGGCCTTTGGGAAGAAGTCGCTGTCCGCGTTCCGGAGGAGGATCTCCGGATCAATATTCTCCGCCTGAATGCCGAGCGGAGCGCTCAGCGTGAACAACAGGAACATCAGGAATAATATCTTTTTCATATCAGGGGTTCACCTTTCTGACGGTAATATTGTCAAAAGAGCATTCAGCGGATTCGCCGCTGCTGAAAGCTTCCGTACTGTAAAACAGCTGGAACGGGCCCTGCTTCCCGTCATGGAAATGGCCGACAAATGTTTCATCCGCGTAGAAGAAGGTCTCACCCATCAGGCGGACGATGGTCAGGTTGATCTCATTGTTTTCCAACGGAGCCACCCGGGTGAGTGTTTTTTCTCCGCTGCCTTTATCATGTATTTCCATGTAGACGGCATCGGAAATGAGCAGCCCCGCTGACATGATTTCGCTGTCTGTTGAATATCCCAGTGAGTCGTTGACATATCCTACACCGCATCCGCCTTCACCGGCGGGATAAATGTCATTTACGGTAACATCTATTGAATAATAGAAATTTTTAAGGTTTCCCGTATTTAATTTTTCTTCATAAAGGTAGCCGGTCTGTCCGTCAGTATTGACATAGAGCAGAATGTTCCGTGTCCCGTCAGAAGTCCCGGTGATCAATGCCGTGGCAGGCCCGATATTCCCTCTGCTCTCTCCGACAGGCAGGTCAAAAGTTTCCTTTTTCGTGTTCAAAGGAAAGAAATTGTCGAGGTTTTCAGTGATGACGCCGATCATTTCCTCACTGATTTCCTCTGCCCGAACCGATGCGGCGCTGTTCAGCCACAAAGCGAAACAGCAGAAAAACAGAATACAAAGCCTTTTCATTGTTCCTCCCGGAAAGACAGGATTATGGTCAATATGCGGCGCTCATGCCATGAAGACAGGATCAAAAAGGTGGCTGCTGCACAGGCGGGGGGTATGGGGGTGCGGTTCCTGTCCTGCACACAGTAACGGATCGAAATGAGCTCTTACAGCAGGATCCCTTTCACGGCAGCGCATATTGCTCATCGGATACTTAAGCGTATCTTTTTGTATGGTTATTGTCAATTGTAACAGTTTTCGGACGGGAAAAACAGAAATTTCGGGCAGTTTTGAAAATTTCCGGGATATCCCGGAAGAAGAGCAGTATTTATCTGCCGATGTATCGGGGCTGCCGGCATTTGTGTTCACCTTTTTGCAAAATCCCCATTGACAAGAATCCGGCGTTCTATTACAATAGAGCCCGTTTGAATGATCGATTCAAACAAATCGTATACACGGGAGGGGGTGAGAAAATGACAAGCGTAGTTTTGAGACCGAATGAAAGCCAGGATCAGCTGCTGAAGCGTTTCCGCAAGAAGGTCGTAAAGAGTGGCGTCCTGAGCACTGTTCGCAGAAAGCGTTGGTTCGTCTCCCAGAGCGAGACCGATCGTGTAGAACGGAAAAAGACACTGCGGCGTTTACGCCGACACTCAACAGGTCGTCCTGAGTAATGAACCGCACTCAGCAGACGTCCTCCATTAGGAGCAAGAAAAGATGGCTAAAGAAGAAGACAGTAAGATCAGTGTAGAAGGCACGATCGTAGAGGCGCTGCCGGGTACACAGTTCCGCGTCCGGTTGGATAACGGACACGAAGTATTGGCTTATCTTTCCGGAAGAATGAGAAAATTCTACATTCGTATCCTGCTGGGGGATCGCGTCCGCATTGAGATGTCACCGTATGACCTGACCCGCGGACGAATCGTCTATCGCCAGCGCAAGCCTAACGAAGCCGGCGGCCCAGACGACCTCATGTAGGACGAAACAAAAAAACATCGGAACAAACGCTCCGATGTTTTTTATTAGCGGTCAGTGGAAGAAATCGAAACCATTGGCTGCTGAAAAGATTACCGGCTGATCCGTTTACTGTTCGGGATTGGCCGGGGCCGGCGGCTCATCATAAGCGATCTCTACCATACCGTGAAGAATGATTTCCAGTGCCATCGTGTGGCTGCATCGTCCGTGTGACTTGTAAAAATCACAGTCACATCCCCATTTCCCATTGTCATAGGTGACGGTATGACCGTTGTTTTTCCCATTCATGGTGACCTGGAAACTGTCAAACTGAAAGCGTTCCCGTTCCGCGGCATAGTATCTGGCTTTTTCGAGCTTGCTGACCATTGCATAGTCCATAAGAGATGTCCCCACTTTCTGAATAAATTTGAGATCGTACGGGAGGCCCGGGAAAAGTAACTGTCCCCGGCAGGTCCTTCTGCACAGTCCATATGGATTGATTTGGCAAATGATCCACCTATGGGGGTGGATGACAAACTGTTATCTTTATTTATCTTAAAGCGAAAAGCTGAATACGTCAACTGTATTTTGTCAGATTTATTTCATATTCCATCATGTTAACCGGCGTTTTTCAACGGCGGTAATATTCAACCAGCAGGAAGGGGTTGATATCGTGGTCAAACTGCTGGATATAGGCGACCACATTTGTTTTCTCATCGGAAAAATTCAGCGGCAGGACGCCTTTGTATGAAAAATCGACCTTATCGGACCGGGCAGGCTTCAGACCGTTCAGCCAGAGAAGACGAAGCAGTTCCTGCTGCTGGTCCGGGGCCTGCAGATCAACGGTGACGGAGACCTTCCAGAGATTATCGTGGTGTTCCTCATAGTCATCCAGGAACCAGTTGATAAAAATATTGTTATTGTCTCTGTTGAATCGGCTGGTACATGCCACCTGGTCTCCGTAATCGGTGCAGCTGAAATCGGGGAACATATCCATCATCCGCAGAACATCTTCTTTCTGCCTGTCCCACAGTCCGGGGAAACCGTTGGAGATCCATTCCAGCTGCGGGGCGGCATAATTCGCGTGATCCGCAAAGCTTGAAGAAAATGTAAATAACCTTATTACGAATATAATTATGAGGAAGCTTAAAACTTTTTTCATAAGAGTCTCCACGTTTACAGATTCATTCTCCTTCTCCATTCGGAAAACAGTTTCCCGCCGGCAAAGAAAATGATGCCAACCAGCAGCGCCGCTGCCAGCAAGGCCGCCGCGAGGCAGACGTACCGGAACGGTGACCGGTTGTTGAAAAATAACAGCAGCGGGGCGATCCCTAAAAAACACACCGCTACCAGGGAAAGGATGTATTCACGCCAGTAGTCGCGGAAGACGATCGCCAGAATGATCGTGGTGATCATGATGCCGATGTAAAGGACAGGGATCACGTAATTGTAAGACCAGCCATGCCAGCCGGATAAATAATCAATGAAGACAAGGTAAAGTGAAACGGCACACAGGTCATTGAGCAGCAGGAAATTCAGGTTCCTGTCCGAGAGCAGGTGCATCCCGACTGTGGCCCAGGCGGTAAACACAGTACCTGTAACGTACAGGGACCAGCTCAGGTGCCGCGATACCAGAAAATCGACCAGGGTGCAGGTAAAAACGATGAGCAGGGAGATAAAGGCGAAGATCCGGGCTAAAAGCGGAAAAGGCTCCCGTCTTTTCCCGCCTTCCAGGAAGTCAGGATAGAGAAATTCATCCGGGGATGTTCCCTCCTCCCCGCTCAGTTCTGTTCCGCAAAGCGGGCAATGGGTGACAGGGTCGGCGATGGCTGCTTTGCATTCAGGACAGGTCCGCATTGCCGTTACCTCCTTTCGGGCCGCTGGTACGGATCACTGGTTTCAGCCCTTCGGCACTCAGCTTCCGTACAAAAGCTCTCTCCACGTCCCGTTCTTCGATCCGGGATGAAAAAGTCATGTAAGCAGTGTCTTTAAAGGAACACATACTCAGGTTCAGCGGGATCAGGTCGCTGCAGCTCAGCCCGAAGTCAAAGCCGCTGATGTGTTTCTCCATGGAATCATCCAGGCGGATCATGCCGAGGTTGGAGAAAGAAGCCGTAAAAAGGTTGTCTCCCAGAATATGATGGGCCTGGCGCAGCACCAGCTGTTTCAGGCTCAGCGGGGCGGCTCGCAGCAGCAAATTGTTTTCGCTGCTGACATTGGGATTGATGCGTGAGATCAGGGATTCCCGGACACACATGTCATGCAGCTGGGCCTTGACGGAACGAAGGGTCTCTTCAAAGGATTCTCCGGCGTTGGTGAGCGGTTCCCCGATG
This sequence comes from Flexilinea sp., assembly GCA_036723985.1. Classification (GTDB taxonomy): domain Bacteria; phylum Chloroflexota; class Anaerolineae; order Anaerolineales; family Anaerolineaceae; genus Flexilinea. The sequence goes on along the minus strand of DAIMGK010000026.1, from coordinate 14,004 downwards.
TTGGCGAAATATGTGAAATTCCGCAGGGTCTGCGAGGGGAAGAGTTTCCGCAGGTTGATGGGGACGGAGATCTTGACTGATCCTTCAGATCCCGCGGTCCCGGAAAGGACTTCAAAAAAAGCGCGGAGAAACTGTGCGGTCAGGTATTCGGTCAGGGTTGCATCACCTGCGTGGGAAAGCGCGATGAGCGGGGCTGTTTCCGTCCGTACATGAAGAGCCCGGGTATGTTCTTCCGGCAAAGGTGTGCCGGAGTAATGCAGCGCCGGACTGTCTGTCCGGTCGGAGGGGATCTTCGGGTCGTAATAACGGAGAAAACTGTTTTCCTGCTCTTCCGGTGTCGGTTTGCCGCTGAGGGTCCGGACGAATTCTCCGGGCCTGACGTCTTTTCCGCTGAGCAGCAGGTAATAGTAAGCAAGCGTTTTCAGAAATTCGAGCCCGGCGGATCCATCGGCGATCACATGGAATATCTCAAGGTTTACCCGGTTTTTATACCAGCTCGCGCGAAATAAAAAGCCGTTCTCTTCTTTCGGGTCGATCATCCGGCAGGGATAATATTGTTCCGGCTGCAATTCGGGTGTGGATGAGAGTTCTTCGAAATAAAACCAGAAGGCGCCGCGTTTCAGTGTCATCGCAAAACCGGGGTAGCGGGTCAGGGTCACATTCAGTGCCGTCTGCAGGATCGCGGGATCGATCTCTTCCGTAAAAGTACAGGACAGTCGGAAAACAGCGGGCTGGCGGGGAGAGATGATCGCGGGGTAGATCTTTGCTGAAGTTTCCAGCGGATACCAGTTTTCATTCTTCATAAAGCTATTTTAGCATGAACTTCAGGGATAGATCAGGATCAGGTATGGGTCTGTCTCATAGATCTCGCCGGCGGGGCTTTCCGGTTTTGTTTCCTTCCGGAAAACGCTGAATCTGTTATCCGGATCGTCGGCGTCATCCGTGAAGCGGATCTTTCCTTTGGAGGCAGTGGTGAGCACCGCGATATCTTCCGGCGCGCAGCTGCCCTGCATGAGCTCATGTCCCTGCAGAAACGCGGCAGCCTTATCGGCAGGCCCCTGGGGCCGGCTGGTGACAGCGGGCTCGATCCTGAAACAGATCGCGGCGGCGAAGAATAGGGCCGCGGCGGCGGAGAATGGGATCCGGTATTCCATGAAACGAAATTTCGGTAAGGCCGAGCTTTCATACGCTGTCGACAGCAGGATCCCGCCGCCGAAAAGGATCCACGAGCAAAGCAGTTCTTTTTCCGGAAGGCCGAATAACCATGAACTGAGCATGAGCGTGAGGAATATCGCGGCGGCATATATGAGCTGCGGCAGGAGCAGCCGGCGCCTGCAGGCACATATCAGGATCACGCGGCACATCACAAAAAGGATCAGCAGGAGGATCACGGAATTCAGAAAATAGCGTATTGTATACAGCCGGAACAAAGGCTGTCTTGAAAAATCCGCGCGGAATACTTTCTGCAGCATCCGCAGTGTTTCATGCATGCCCGGGAAAAAGTTCCCGATCTTTACCGGAAGCTTCAAAGCGGGAATCAGTACCACGAGGCTGCCGGCAAGGCCTGCCGTAATTTTTCCGGAGCTGTCATGCTTGCGTCCGGGTTCCCGTATCTCCTTTTCTTCGGATGCGGCGCTTCCCGTCTCCGATCCGTGTATCTTCCGCTCCGTCAGTTTTGAGAGAAAATACAGAAAGTACAGGATGCCAATGAACAGCATGGGGTTTTTCTGAACGTTTCGGACCAGGGCCTGGTCCGGGGTGCCGGCAGCGGCAAACCAGATCAGGCAGCTGACCGGCGTCAGCATGCGGTGAGCGGAGAGGATCAGCAGCCCCGAGCAGAATATGATCATGTAAAAAATTTCCGATGCTGTGACCGACGCGTAAGTGCTGAGACGGAAAACGAGGACGCTGACCAGATAGACAGGGAGTTCCAGCGGATGGAATTTCCAGCCTGTCAGCGGGATATTTCCTTGAAGAATGTTCCAGGCTGCCAGTACTCTTTCAGCGGGACCCTGCTCCAGCGGGATCTGTATAGCCTGGGAAAAACTGATGATCCCCGCCAAAAGGATGGGGAGAATGATCAGGATAAGTCTGCGGACAGGAAGCCGTTTTATCATGCTTACCGGATCCGCCGGAAGTTGATCATGGTGAGACTTTTTGAACAGTCCGCGCTGGGGCGGAAATAGATTTTTTCGGAGGCGGGCAGGCGGTTTTCATCAAGGATCTGGATCCAGATCGGTTTGTCAAAAGCCTGGACCGGGCGGGCAAGGGTCAGCTCGTAACCGGATGCGCCGTATCCCGGGAAGAGCCCGGAAAGCGTCTCTACCAGAGAACCGTCGGCAAATCCGACCTGGACGAAAAAGCCGATTTGCGGATCGCCGCGTTTGTCAACAAGCACCCCGGCGGCGCCCATCCAGCTGCAGTCGGAATTCGGATATACTTCTGCGGCATCGAAAGTCGCGGGGCTGCCGAGAAGTTCAAACCAGAATTCACTGTATTTTGTCTCACTGTCCTGCTGATAATGTTTGGCTGCACGCGTGCTTTCCGCCTGCATCAGCAGGTCCGCCGCGTTCCCTTCAACTGTTTTCCTGGGACGGAGTTTCGGCGTGGGCGTCAGGGTCGGAGTGGGTGAAATGGTCGGCGTCAGTGTTGCGGTGGCTGTAAAGGTCGCTGAGGGTACGGTCGGGGTAAATGTCTGTGTGACGGTCGGCGTGGCGGTACGGAACAGGACTTCTTCTGTCTGTTTAAACCATAATGTCGGGTTTTCGATGGGAGCCTTGTAACTGCCGCCGAAGTGTTTGAGCGCGAACTGACGAAAAACGATGGCGATCAGGATGATGATCAGGATCGCCGCGATGGTCAGTATCCATTTGAGCATCCGTTCCCGCTGCCGCCTTTTACTGCGGCGGGAACGCAAATCCAGCGGATCAGGTTCATAGGATCTTTTCTGTTTTTTTTTCATTCCCGTGCTCCTGACAGTCTCATGCTCCGGTGTTCTGTCCTGCATGCCGCAGCCGGCAAGTTCTTACAGGATCTCGATCACGGCAGTGTTCTTCTGTTCTTCAAGCCAGTCCGAGAGCGCTTTGCGCTGGGCGATCTGTTCGACCTGAGTGTTCATTGCGCGGCCGGTCTGTTTGTCCGCGACGTAGAAAATGTTGTATACGCCGTCGATCTCCAGTATTTCCGTGTGTTCCCCGGTATTCAGCGAAAAGATCCTGTCCTCCAGATCCTTTGAAAACAGAACTCCCCGCGGAAGCCAGCTCATATCGCCTCCGGTGACTTCATCATAATTTTTTGCCATTTCCGTAAACGAGATCCCCATATTCAGCCGGTTCATCACATCATCCAGGTCCTGGCGGCGTGCTGTCCATATCCGGTAGATATGCAGCTGTTCTGTCTCTTTCAGCCCGGCAAAAATGGTCTCACGCATCACGGAGGCAGCGGTCTCACGTTCCAGTGCCCGGCGGAAGCTCTCTTCGGAATAATGATTCTGAGACTGCCAGCTGCGAAGCGCGTCGCAGCTGCCGAGTTCATCGCACAAGGCCTGAGTCCGGCTGTCCAGTTCCCCGGCCGTGGGCATCAGTCCCGATTTTTGAGCGGCTGAAAGGAAAAGGGTTTCTTCGATCAGGCTGTTCAGCGCTTCTTCCCGCAGTTCACCGTCATTCGGGACAGGTTCCCCCAATTGCGGGTAGGCATCCTTCAGCTGCCGGATCTTTGTTTCAAGATCTTCGATGGCAATGTAAATGCCGTTTACGATGGCAGCCGATGGCGGGATCGTTGCCGTAGGTTCCGGGATCGGCGTTTCTGTCGCTTCGGGCGTTTCTGTAGGGGTAGGAACGGCCGGTTCATGCGGGACTGCGCAGGAGCACAGAAGAAGCATTGCGATTGCCAGTATTACTGCCGGCCGGATAAGACCGAATACAGAAGGCTGAGCATACCGGTCATCTGTATGTGATAAGTACCGCGGCGCCGGCCGCCTGTTCCCCGATCCTTGTTCCCTGATCCAATTTTCAAACATTGATTTCTTCATACGCATAATTCTATCACTTTATGAAAAAAAAACGCCGTTTCAGAATTGAACAGTAACTTTTCATCCTGAATCGTTATTAATGAGGCAGAAAAAATTGCATATCTTTCAGGCATATGATAGAATATCTTCTATAATTGTTGTATAGAAAAAACTGTTCGGAGCACACGACAGGGGACGACCGCCTCCGGCGGAGGTCCCGGGATTCCGAACCGTTGCAATTGAAATATTATTGAAATGAAATGGGGTAATCTATGAAAAAATATCAAATCTTACTTCTCGCTGCAATATTTGCCCTGGTGTTAATATCTGCTTCTTCGGTCCATCCCCAATTAAGCATTGATGAACAGGATGCTATCGTGGAAGCGGTAGTGAAAACTTTAAATCCGGATAATATGAAGGCCCAGATCGCGGCTCAGATCGAAGCGGATCTGATCGCGAAGTTCAATGCTGCAGGGTTTGTCGGTATTGCCGGGGCGTTATCCGTTCCGCTTGAGGGCCAGTCACAGCCTGTTACGGTCATTGCCGCGGAACCTACCGCGACTCCTGCCGCTTCGTCCGGACAGGCAGGTACGGTCCCGACAGCTGCTTCCGGGACAAGCGCAGAAACAGCAAGTGCTGTTCCCGCACAGGGAAGTATCGTACCGACACCGACACGCCAGTGGGATGATATCAAAAATTTCTACGACGGAGCTATTCAGCAGGAAGACGGGACCTGGCGCGGGCTGCATGCCAAACAGGTCAATTCCTATGCGTATGCTGTCGGTGAGGATGAAGACGGCGTCGTCCGCCAGTTCCGCACGGAATTTCAGCCGAATAAATCCTTCAACCTTGATGTTGTTTTTGAAAACGACGGGTCTGTTGTCTGGCCGGCACGGGTCGAAATGCGCATGATCGGAAGCGTCGGTGAGTATACAGGCCATGCCACGAGTGTGGTGGTTGACCGCACGTTTGATCCTGTAAAGCCCGGGGATAAAGCCGCGTTTACCGTTTCCGCTTACGGCAGTGAAAACCTCGGCTGGATTACCTTCTATTTCCAGCTCTATGACGCGGATTCCGGCTCCGTCATCGAAGGCGGTTACGGTTCCTTCACCTATCATGCCGTAGCATAACTTTGATAAGAGTTCAGAGTTCAGATCTGAGTTCAAAGAGTCTTAGAGATCAGAATACAACAGGGGTTTAGCTGACATCAACTAAACCCCTGTATTTTATCTCCTTCAACCTGCATCCTGCAGCCTTAAACCTGCCCCATACCCCCAATTCCCTGCAGCCTGCACCTTATACACTATGAACCTGCATACAGCATTCTGAATCCTTAACCCTATACCCTGCTCCCAATACCCCTACGACCTGCATCCTGCATCCTAAACCCTCTGAACTCTGAACACTATTCCCTATTAAACAGGACCGCGCCGGTGAGGATCATCAGGCCGCCGATCACGGTGGATGGGGCAGGGATCTCGTGATTCATCAGAAAATCCAGCAGCGTGGCAAAAAACGGTGTGATAAACATGTAATTTGATACCTGAGATGTCTTTTCTGCTTTCGCGAAGGCGATGGTCCAGGTGACATAAGCCAGTGCGGAGGCGAATATCCCCATAAAGATCACATAAAAGCACATGATGGGAGGGGCTGCCCGGAATTCCCGGATGCCCGCGGGCAAAGCCCATGTCAGTTCCAGCCCTCCCAGGATGATCGTGACGGCGGACGCCGTAAACGCCGGATATTGCCTGGTGAATTTCCGCTGAATGATGTTATAGGATGCCAGCATGAACGCGCACAGAAGCAGCCACAGAACGCCTTCGTTGAAACTGAAGGTCTTTCCGACCAGGACCAGTACCAGTACGCCCGCGAACTGAAGCACCATCGCCGCCCATTGCCGGGTGCTCAGCTTTTCCCCGAAAACGAAGGAAGCCATGATGCCGGTCAGGACCGGCGTCATGGCGATGATGACGGAGGAGGTGGCGGCGGTGACCATGGATGTTCCTTTGTTGAAAACGATCATATACAGGCTGAAGCCGAAAACAGCCGCGAGCGCAAAAGCGGGCAGATCCTTTGCTTTGGGCAGCTTTATTTTCCGGACCGCGATGATGATGCTCAGAATGACCGCGGCCAGCCCGTAGCGCAGCGCTCCCAGCGAGGCGGGACTGAAATACGACCCGAGCATATGGGAAAAAACAAAGGTGGGCGCCCAGCAGAGGATCGTGGTAAGGGCATAAGGATGAGGGCTGTCAAAGATTTTTTTCATTGGATATGTCCGCTGAATTATTTCATCACGGGGACTGTCCCTTTACGGGACTGTCCGAAATTTCCGATCGTATCGTTGTGAGATGTTTCAACCGGTGTTCTGATTTATACCACAGTTAACCGAAGAACCTGATAAGATGTCATCTTTACATGCAGCTTATCAGCATATCATGAAACATCATGAAAAAAGACGCGGAGCTCGGTCTAAGGTCTTGCGTCTGCCCCTGAACGGCGTGTATAATTAAAGTATATAGCCCTGAAACGGAAAGGACATGAAAATGAGCACGACAAATGAGCTGCTGAAAAAACTGGAGGAACTGGAACGATCGCTTTATATTTACCAGCATTTATCCCTGCTGGTGGAACTGGACGCCATGACGGCAGCGCCGCAGGAGACGGCTGCCGGCAGAAGTGTGGTGATGGAATTTATCAGCAATCGGGAATATGAGGCCTTCGCTTCGGAAAGGACCGGAGCGCTGCTGGACGAACTGACGGAAAGAAAGGACGAGCTTTCTCCGATGGCTGTCCGTCAGACGGAATTTCTCAAACGCCGTTATGATCATATGAAAGCGGTCCCGCAGGAGGAGCATGTGGCTTATGATGTGCTGGTCTCGGAAAGCCAGAATGTCTGGGTAAAAGCCAAACGGGAAAATGATTTCGCGTCCTTTGCGCCTTATCTTGAGAGAATTGTCAATGCGCAGCTTCGTTTTATTGATTACCTGGATCCGAAACACCAGCGGAAACCCTACGATGTGCTGCTGGAAGATTTCGAATACGGGCTGACTTCGGAATTTCTTGATGAGTTCTTCGCTGCTGTGAAAAAGACGGTGGTGCCGCTGGTACGGAGCATCGTAGAAAAAGGATGGCAGCCGGACAATACCTTCCTTTACAAGGCAGCACCGATCGATCAGCAGCGGGAACTTGCCGATTATCTGATGGATATTCTGACCATCGACCGGAACCACTGCAATATCGGCGAGACGGAACATCCCTTCACGCTGGAATTCAATAAAGATGATGTCCGCATCACCACGCATTACCATCTGAATGATGTGATGAATTCATTTTATTCCGTAATGCACGAGGGCGGTCACGCGCTCTATGAGCTGCACACGGGGGATGACCTGCGCTTTACGTCACTTGCCGGCGGCGCTTCTTCGGGTATCCATGAAAGCATTTCCCGTTTCTTTGAAAATGTGATCGGAAGGAGCCGTCCCTTCTGTGATTTTGTCCTGCCGAAGATGAAGGAACTTTTCCCGAAACAATTTGACGGTGTGGCGCCTGAGGATTTTTATAACGCGGTCAACCGCAGTGAACCGTCTCTGATCCGCATCGAATCCGATGAACTGACTTACTGCCTGCATATCATGGTGCGGTATGAGATCGAAAAGGCATTGATCGATCGCGAGATCTCTGTCATGGACCTGCCCCGGGTCTGGAATGAAAAGATGCGGGAGTATCTCGGTGTGACTGTCCCGGATGATACACATGGCGTGCTTCAGGATTCCCACTGGTCTTCCGGCGCTTTTGGTTATTTCCCGACGTATGCGCTGGGAAACGCTTACGGCGTCCAGATGTATGAACGGATGAAACAGGATGTGGATGTGGACGGATGCTGCGCGAAAGGCGAACTGAAACCGGTCGTTGACTGGCTGACGGAGCATGTGTTCCGATACGGCTCCCTGCTGGATCCCTCTCCGCTTTTTGAACAATACTGCGGCGCGAAATTCACTCCCGAGCCCTACTGCCGCTACCTTAAAGAAAAGTTCGGCAATATTTATGATATACGATAACTGCTGAAACAGACAGGGGACGGTTCCCTTCGGCTTTCGCCTCGGATGAACCGTCCCCGATCAATTCCTGATTTTTTACCTTTTCCCTGATTACAGTCCCGCGGCGGCTTTCAGTTCGGCTGCCTTGTCGGTCTTTTCCCAGGTGAAGTCGGCGTCTTCGCGGCCGAAGTGGCCGTATGCGGCGGTCTTCTGATAGATCGGGCGGCGCAGGTCCAGGTCGCGGATGATGGCGCCGGGGCGCAGGTCGAAGTGTTCATCGATGATGGCAGCGATCTTCTCATCGTCGATCTTGCCGGTGCCGAAGGTTTCCACATTAATGGAAAGCGGGCGGGCAACGCCGATGGCGTAGGACAGCTGGACTTCGCAGCGGTCCGCCAGACCCGCGGCGACCACATTCTTGGCGACCCAGCGGGCAGCGTAGGCAGCGGAACGGTCGACTTTTGTGCAGTCCTTTCCGGAGAAGGCGCCGCCGCCGTGACGGCCCATGCCGCCGTAGGTATCGACGATGATCTTGCGTCCGGTGAGACCGGCATCGCCCATCGGTCCGCCGATAACAAAGCGGCCGGTCGGGTTGACGAAGATCTTGAGGTCATCATCGACCATATCCTTCGGGAGGATCGGCATGATCACATTTTCGATGACAGCAGCGCGGATCTCTTCCTGGCTGATCTCATCAGAATGCTGGGTAGAGATCAGGACGGTATCGACGCGTTTCGGTTTCCCGTAAGCGTATTCGATGGTGACCTGGCTCTTGCCGTCCGGGCGCAGCCAGGGCAGGGTGCCGTCCTTGCGGACTTTTGTCAGCCGTTCGCAGAGGCGATGTGCCAGATAGATCGGCATCGGCATCAGCGTGGCGGTCTCATTGCAGGCGTAACCGAACATAATGCCCTGGTCGCCGGCGCCGACGGCTTCGATGTCATCATCGTTCATTTCGCCGCTCTTCTTTTCCAGCGCGGCGTCGACGCCCATGGCGATATCCGGTGACTGGGCGCAGATGGCGGAAATCACGGCGCAGGTATTGCCGTCAAAACCTTTTTTCCCACGGTCATAACCGATCTCATTGACGATCTTGCGGACAAGATGATCGAAATCAACAAAGGCTTTTGTGGTGATCTCACCGCCAAGCATGACGAAACCGGTCTTGGTGAAGGTTTCACAGGCTACACGGGAATAGGGATCCTCTTTAATGCAGGCGTCCAGTACGGCGTCGCTGATCTGATCACACATCTTGTCGGGATGGCCTTCCGTCACGGATTCGGAAGTGAAGAAGAACTTCGGTGAGTTCATGAATGTAGACATATAATTTTTTCTCCTATCAAAAAGCCCCCTTGGATTCTAAGGGGGCTCAACTCTCATGGTTATGTCCGTGCCCTCTTATCTTCCAGATTTGATTTTTATCTGCCGGAATTAGCACCTTGATCTTTCGATCGGTTGCCGAGGATTCACAGGGCCGGTCCCTCCACCTCTCTGGATAAGAGCGCCTCAGGGGCGTAAATTTATTAATGTTATTAAAACACAGGTTTGATACTTTGTCAAACAATTTTTATCGGAATATGACGCTGTCGTGGTCGGCCTTCGCCTCGGGCTAATCGTCCCCGGTAGTAACCGAAAACAGCCGAAATCCTCCGATTTTCGGCTTAATTTTTATTTTTTCACATCATTATGTGTTGATATTATTTCTGCTGACCACTGATCACTTATTACACACAATACGTTGGCTCCGGAATCCAGACCTTATCAAGCTGGATGGGCTCATTCTCATCGGGCGGCGGGTCGTATCTGCCTTCTGCTGCCTCCTGCATTGCGGTCAGGACGGGATAGCCGTTTTGCGACTCGAACCGGATAAAGTCATCCCAGACAGAACGGAGTTCCGGACTTCCGGCGGCTGCAATCATTTCATATAGTTCACGATTTCCCGTGATCACGGCTGCTCCCATCAGGGTGTCCCGCATCATTTTTTCACTGACATCTCCGGATACCGTTTCCGGTGTCCCGATATCTTTCTTTTCGGTATCCGCGGCTCCGCCATTGGGTTCCGTCATTTCCTCCATTACAGAGCGGAATATTTCTTCGGTCTCTTCACTGATGGGTTCCGCCAGAACGGAAATTATCGACTTTCGTGTATCTGTTTCCTTCTTCCGGCTGTCATCCGGCAGAAGTTCATTGACGATCGGCAGCGCGGAGGGACCGGATGCGTTTACGGACACGGAAGAAATGTCTTTTCCCGATTTATCTGCAGGTTTTGCCGCTTTTTTGTCTTTTTTCCTGATGACAGTTTTCCCTTCCCGGATATCCTGAATTTTCTGCTCGGTCGCGTCCAGACGTTCCAAAAGGGTCGCCCAGCGGATCTCCTGCGCCACCAGCGCGAGATACAGTTTTGGGTTCTGCAGATGTATAGCAGTTATGGCGGCATGGGCTTTGTTGAAATGATAATTCGCGGTGAGATAAAGCCGGCTGAGCGTGAGATCTTCCGGGACGGGGATCTGATATCCCTGCTGTTCGAAAACAGCTTTCGTGATCAGCAGGCTGCCCATTTTCCGTAAGACACCTTCCAACCCACGGGAAACGGTCCGGTAATCGTCGGAAAAGCGGTTGATCTTGATTGCATACTGTTCCATGTAACACAGGTCTTTATACAGCGTGCCTATGATCCGGGAAATATCTTTCGGGGTATAGAGGTCCGGGTCCATCTCTTCAAACGGAAGTCTGTCCGTTTTGCGGTAATAATGGATCTCCGATTTATATCCCATATTGGGATTTTGATTCATCTGCTTTTCCATTTCGATCCGGTCCTTTCTTTCCCGCTCCTTTTCTCCCGCGGTTCAAAATTTTTGGTTTGTGTTTGTAAGTTCAGTGTCCTGTTCTCCGCAAGCCGTGCAGCTCAATGGGGACCTGCCCAGATTTCCGGATCCTGAATCCTCGATCCTTGATCCTCGGTCCTTGATCCTTCTGACTATTGACCACCGGCCACTGACCACTTTTTTTCTTAGAGTATAAACAGGAATTTTTAAAAAGTAAACCCTCAATGTTGAGGGTTGACAAATCAATAAAAATGTGGTAGCACTCGGGTACAGGGTCTCCGGATGATGGAGCTCGTTGTTTATCGTTCAAACATCGCACGGGTTTCCTGCCAGGTTTTGCCTTCCCAGGTGCCTCCCGGCAAATCGGGAATGTGACCGAGTTCACGGTAATACAGAAAAGGTTTAATGAAATCGGTCAGATCTTCACCGGCAGCGCGGCTGAAGACTTCGATGAACTTTTTCTCGTTGACTGTGCCCTCTTCCCTGTTTTCTTCGATCAGGGTCTGCAGTCCCCGGATAAAGATCTCATCACCCAGCTTGTTACGCAGGATGTGAAAAATGAGCGCGCCGCCGTTATAATTCTGAATGTCGTATAATGCTTCGATATCTCCGGCCGGTGTTTCTTTCGGTCCGAAAGTATAACCGTCAAGGTAAAGTTCCTCTGTTGATCTGCCTATCATTTCAAAGAATGGCTCAAGAGATCTGTCTGAAACAAGGACCCATTCACAGGATTCAGCCAGACCATCTCCCCATTCATCAAGGGTCACATCTCCGTCTTCCAATCGGACCTCTTCCCGGTCGATCTGGCAGAAATTTGCGATGGAACGTACAGCGGCAGCATGGCTATACCGCGTATCCGCGGGTTGTTCGGCGTATTCTTTGAAAAATTCAAGCGTCTCTTCATCGACAGGATATTCTTCAATTAATCCATTTGCGACCGCTTCGTAAGCAATGGAAACTGCCCATTGATAATCCTCTTCATTCTCATGTTCAAACCAAAGCATCTCGCCGTAAGTGGCACCGCCTTCTTTGATCCACAGATCGGACCAGTCTTCAAGGGAAATCAGATCCCCGATCCATTGGTGTGCGATTTCGTGGGTGAGAATGTTAAGTGCTAATTCTTCGGTTATGAAGAAGGCTCCACTGTAAATGGGGCGCCCCTGAGTTTCCAGCGAATTATCATGCTCGATTTTGAGGAAGATCCCGCCCAGATCCTCATAAGGATAAGGACCGAAAAATCTTTCGAGCACCTCGATGACTTCCTCCTGCCGGTCTGCAATATTCCATGCCAATTCCCGGGCAGGATGTTCACGGTCGACAAAATCGAGCCGGACTTTTCCGCTGTCAAGCGTCTTCTGTTTCATATCAAACGCACCGGCTGCGACGGTGAAAAGATAGGGCGCAGTCTGGTATTCCTGAGCATAGGTGAAGGTAACGGTTCCTTCTGCGGCTTCCGGATCCCAATCCCGTTCATAGTTGCCGGACGGCTCGATGACGTTCCCGTTCGCTTCTTTGATCTTCAGCAGGCGTCCGATTCCGGCGGGAACATAATTTGCCGGGACGGTCAGAGAATAATGATATGTGGCTTTATCTTTCGGGTGATCGTTGCAGATGTAATAGTGCATGGCGAAGGCGGGCTCGTTGTCCATGAAGAACCCATCCGCCGGATCACGATTTTCTCCGGTCGGATTGGAGAGCTGTTCACCCCATTGGAGTTTCCCGTTGAAGGAGGCATAGAGCTGGTATCTGGTGCCATTGGCAAACGGATAACGGATTCCAAGTTTTGTGTCCTTCCGGTCATATTCAACGACAGTGCCGTTGACTGACAGTTCTGTAATATCGTAGGCGTCGATGAAGTCAAACCAAAGCATATTCGTGTCCCATTCTGAGATGAATGTGATGACTTCGGTAACGTCCCAGTGATCCCCGTCGGGTGTCCATGCCATTTTCAGCAGATAATCCAGAACGTCATAGCCGCAGTTTCCTGCAGAGGGGAAGAATGTATCCCGGGTACATCTGTGCCCATCCTTAATGCCGGCAGAATAAACGGACGGCACCGCGAACAAAATAATGAAAAGATACAGAATTTTCTTGACCATGATTATTGACCTCACCTCAATTATCGAATGTTTGACCGCACCATAAATCGGCTTCAAATAAAAATACAGGAAAAACTGAAAACAGGTTACAATTGAATCAGCTTTCGGTTCATGAAATATACGTGCAGGAAAGAGACCAATGATTACACCTGAAAAGTTCAAAGAAGCCCTGACAGTAATGGGATTTTATAATAAGATAATATTATGTTATACTTTATTAAAAGTAGGAAATCCCTACTTACATTTGTCAGGAGTTTTGCGATGGAAAGATCAGCCTTCATTGATGATGCCCGTGTAATGTCCAAAGGGCAGGTAACTATCCCCAAAAAAGTCCGTGCAGCATTGGGAATTGATGTGGGAGATCGGGTCACTTTCATAGTTGATGGCAGCCAGGTCCGGGTTGTCAATTCAGCCATTTATGCACTGGAAATGTTCCAGAAGCAAATGAAAGGTGAAGCTGAAAAAGCCGGATTCTTTTCAGAGGAAGATATCGCCGAATGGATCACTCAATCCAGAAGAGGTGAAGCTATCCAATGAAAGTAATGATTGATACGAATATCATCATTTCCGCAGCACTTTTTCCAAAAGGAAGAACAGCTCAGGCTTTATATAAAGCGATGTCATTCCCGTATGAACCAATAATATGTGATTACGTGGTTGATGAACTTCATCGAAAATTTCTGGAAAAATTTCCTGAGAAGAAACTGGAAATGGAATCTTTTTTATTCAATCTCGTCTCGTCAATTACAGTTGTAAAGACACCTGTTGATATAATTGAATTGGAAGAAAAAATTCGGGATCCTAAAGATCGACCTATATTACGCGCAGCTATTAAAGAACACGCTGATTTATTTCTTACCGGTGATAAGGATTTTCTGGAATCATCTGTTACTGATCCAAAAATTATATCGGTACCGGACTTCCTATCAAAATAAATATATAAAATTTTGAAATAAATCCTCTTTGAGTGTTGTTTATTATATGTTACAGAAATGAAAATATCCGCCTTTCCTGATAAAGGGGAGAGAAAGCGCAGC
>DAIMGK010000025.1:3959-36842 GCA_036723985.1 Flexilinea sp. | reverse complement strand
CAGAATTGAGTCGGAGGTGACTGTCCCTTGAACTCTGATCCCCTGAACTCTGATCGCTTGAACGCTGGAACACAAATCGATCCTCTGGAAAAAGCGGAATAAAAATAAATATTATTCCTGAAATTTATAAAAATGATAAAATATTGGAATAAAATCAGAATATAATCCATTATAATTTGATAATAATGAAAATCGGGAATAAAATGTTATAATTATTCCAATATTTATTACGGAGGGTGGAATGAAACTTATTGAACGTTATGATTACCTGCGGGAATTGAAGGACATGCTGGAGACTCCCGATATAAAAGTGATCGCAGGCGTCCGCCGGTGCGGAAAATCCAAACTCCTTGAAGCGCTGATCGAAATCATTAGTGAAACCGACGCAAACGCGAATATCATTCATATCAATTTTAACCTGACAGAATATGAAGATCTGAGAGAATACCACGCACTCGAACAATATATCAATGACCGGTTCCTTGAAGGAATGAATAACTATCTGCTGATCGATGAAATTCAATTCTGTGATTCTTTTGAGCTTGCCATTAACAGCCTGCATGCCCGGGAGCAGTATGACATATTCATTACCGGGTCCAACGCGTTCCTCCAAAGCAGTGACCTCGCGACGTTATTTGTCGGAAGGACCTATGAGATCCGGATATTCCCTTTTTCCTTTCAGGAATACCTGCAATATTATCCTTCAGAAAACCTTTACGGAAGCCTGACAAAATATCTGACAGAAGGCGGAATGGCCGGTTCGTATCTGTATAAAAATGATATACAGAAATACCGCTATATCAATAATGAGGTTTTGAACGCGCTGATCGTCCGGGATATCGTCAGGAAATATAAGATCCGGAATGAATTTCTGCTGCATCAGATGATCGATTTTCTCATGGATAATATCGGAAATCAAACCTCGGTGAAATCTGTTTCCGATACGCTTTTATCCAATAAAATGAAAACTGATTATAAAACGATCGCGAAATATCTGGATTATCTTTGCAAAGCTTTCGCGTTCTATCGTGTCCACCGGTTCGATATCAGAGGAAAGAAATACCTTCGTTCGGAAGATAAGTATTATCTATGTGATCACAGTTTCAAATACGCGCGGCTGGGGACGAAAAATATGGATTATGGCCGCGTTCTGGAGAATATCATCGCGATTGAATTATTCCGGCGGGGATTTGAAATCTATGTAGGAGAAATTAAAGACAGGGAAGTCGATTTTATCGCGATAAAACAGGGTGAGAAGATTTATATCCAGGTTTCTTACGATATTTCCGACAATAAGACCTTTGTGAGGGAAGTCACACCTCTGCTGCAAATACGGGATGCCTACCCCAAAATGCTGATCGCGAGGACATATCAGCCTGCCTATACTTATGAAGGGATCCAAATCGTGGATGCCGCCGACTGGCTGAAAAATAGTCAATAGTTGTCAGTCATTAGTCAGCTGTCAGTGAGCAGATAAAAAGTCAACAGATATCAGTCCCGTTGACTTTAGATAACGGAATTATGAAAAAAGCAGACCGAAAAGCAGTAAGCCGGCCTGCTTTTTTTATGCTTATGATTCGATACAGGAGCTTCGCGCCTATACCCCGCTGAATAAGTATCAGGCTCTTTATAAGACTCACACACTTTCGCGGCGGTCGCTTTTTCCGGACAATGGGGTTTCAACTATTCCATATTTTCGGGGAATAGTCTCTCCGATCTTCATCCCATCGCAGGATCGCTCTCCGGAAAGCCAAAGCGTTTTGCAGCGCCGGTTCGGCCACATAAAAAATCGGCATAGCCGGATTTCCCGAACTATGCCGATTAAATTTCTGAAATCAGTGATTCCTGATTTATTACACCACCCGGACCGTTTTTTTACATCTTATTCACTCAAAAAGAGCCGGATCAATCGCAATTATTATCTACGACTGTGATCTTTATTCTGAGTGGCTCATCAGCATAAGAACCTGATCCGAAATCATATCCGAGATCATCCGTAATTCTGAAGTAAGATTCGTATACACCGGGTTCTTCAGGAGCGGTAAAGCCTATGGAAATAGTTGTATATTGATTCGGATAAATCAGTGTTCTTAAGCGAGGATTCACAGCATACCATGGCGCTGTATCTCCCGGAAGAATGGAGAGATCGTAAAATCCAAAGTCATCCCCACCGACAAATGTCAGTTTATAGTCTTTATTCCATGCGCATGTAGCTCCGTTCATGACACGCCATGTCTTATATAATAACTGACCCGTTTCTACGATCATTCCGTCAGGAATTGAAATACTCTCAACATTGCGGATCCTGTTGTTGCACTTCAAATTCTTAAGCGGTTCCGGCAGAATCACCGTACAATCAGAAAGATCACAAACACCATCTCGCTGACAGCAGGGAGAGGAATCGTAAGTGATGCAGATGGGTTTTGTCAAGCCGTTTCTTTCAGGTTCAACTTTTCTATTGGGAACCAAACCACCTGCGACTTCATCCAGATCCGGAGGATAATTCAGAGCACACTCATCAACAATAATGTCGACTTTCAGCGGTGTATCAGAATATTGTCCCGAACCAAACTGAAACCCCATACTATCCACCAACCTGAAATAAGCTGTATACTCACCCGGCTCCGTGGGAGCTTTAAGATCAATGGAAACTTTAAAGGTCTCACCCGGCCAGACATTTCCTTTGCTGCGCGGGAAAATGTACTTCCATGGAGCGCCGGAATTATACCGTAATATCGGAGTGTCCACAGCTCCAAGGTCATCTCCGCCAATGAAAGTCATATAATAATTCTCATTCCATGTACATGTGGCTTCATTCTTGATCAGCCAGGTCTTTCGGAATGATTGCCCCGGAACAAGGATCGTTCCGTCAGGAATTGAAATATCAGCAACTACGCTGAGTTTATTATTGCAGTTAGGATTGCGAACCGGCTCCGGTTCCGGTTCTGGTTCCTTCGGACAACCTAAATCATAACGTATCCCGTTCAGAACCATTATGCAGGTTTTCTCCTCATCTACTTCAGCAGAAACTGCACAAATACTTATAGCCACTGATGCCAGGACCAGTGCAAAGATTAAAAATACTTTTTTGGTTTTCATATCTCCCCCAAATTTTTATTTTTTGCAGCAGGAGCTGCTTACTTTCCCCAGAGCTATATACAGATATAATGGTGATATTTTAACATATTTATATGTTTTCGTATATGTGGAAAAGCGTTATTTTTTATGATTTAAATAATAATTATCATGTGATAATAACAATAGAACACTTGTCTCGATAAAAGGTGACTGCCGCGAAAGCGTGTGAGTCTGATAAAGAGCCTGATACCTTCTTAAGCAGGGGGATGGGAGGCGATGCTCCTGTATCGAATCATAAACATGAAAAAAAGCAGGCCGGCTTACAGCTTTTCGGTCTGCTTTTTTATAATTCCGTTGTCCAAAGTCAACGGGACTGATATCTATTGACTTTATATCTGCCCACTGACTACTGACTAACGACTATTGACTAATAACTAATGACTGTTTTTCAGCCAGTCGATTGTGATGCGGACGCCGAAGCCGGTGGCGCCGGGAACAAAATAGTCGGATCCGTCCATGTTGTAGGCGGTGCCGGCGATGTCCATATGCGCCCAGGGCATGCCTTCATTGATGAAGGCTTTCAGGAAACTCCCCGCGGTACAAGCACCCGCTTCCCGTCCGCCGGTGTTTTTCAGATCCGCGTCCGGGCTTTTCAGCTTTTCGAGATAATCCTCATCATCCGGGAGACGCCAGACACGTTCCCAGGTCTTTTCACCGGAGGCGAACAGCCCGCTGAACAGCGCGTCGTCCGTGCACATGAGTCCTGCCCGTACCCGGCCGAAAGCCACCACACAGGCCCCGGTCAGCGTCGCGTAATCGATAATGCAGCGGGGGTCCAGATGCTGCTGGGCATAGGTCAGACCGTCCGCCAGCACCAGCCGCCCTTCCGCGTCGGTGCTTTTGATCTCGATGGTCTTCCCGGAGAGGCTGCGCAGGATGTCATCCGGGCGGTAGGAATCTCCGGACGGCATATTTTCCGCCGCGCAGAGGACACCGGTCACCGGCGTTTCCAGTTTCAATTCGGAAGCCGCACGCAGGATCCCCATGACAGCCAGGGCGCCGCACTTGTCGTACTTCATGTCCGGCATGCCCGCAGTGGTCTTGAGCGACAGGCCGCCGGAATCAAAGGTGAGCGCCTTGCCCACCAGGACCACGGGTTTCCCGGGCTTTGTGCCCGGGTATTCCAGAATGATCATCCGGGAGGGTGTCTTTGAGCCCTGCCCCACCGCCACGATGGCGCCGGCGCCCATTTCCCGGAGCTGCTTATCATCCAGGACGGTGCATTTCAGCCCGTAACGTGCGGCAAAAGCCTCTGCCCGCTCGGAAAGCGTCCACGGATTGATAACGGAAGCGGGCTCATGCGCCCATTCCCGCACCATGTTCTGCGCGTCACAGATCGTTTTGACCTCGTCAAAATCCGCCTTTTCCATGACGACATACAGCGGCCCCGGAACTTCCTTCGGCGCCTCTTTGTATTTGGAGAACTCATAAGCTCCGAGGATGAGCCCCACCAGCAGTTCCCGTTTGTCAGCCGGTCCGCAGTCCAGAACTGCGGATTCCGGACAGGCGGATTTCATCCATTTCGCGATCTTTCCGCCCAGCCTGCGCCAGCGGTCCTTCATTTCCGGTCCGCCGCTGTAAACAGTGATCTCCGTCCTGCCATCCATATCGCGGATGACCATGTCCCCCGCCTGTTTCAGCAGAGCGGCCTGCTCATCTGTCACATGCAAAATAATATCCCCCTTCGCTTCATCAGCCCGGAGGATCTCAAACGCTGTTTTTACATCAAATAATTCTTCCATTTCCCTTTCTTTCCGCATAATGCTCAAATAGTTACTGTCATATGATTATACATCCGAAGTGCCTTTCTTTGCCTATGAAAATCAAATCTATCCTTGCTATCGCTCCGTGTTGTTCGGACTTGTGCCTCTGAACCAGTCCGGTGACAGTTACCATCCGAAGGATGGAACTGTCACCATTTCATCGAACGCTTTTCCCGATGACAGTTCCGCTGACGCGTAACCGTCCCCGATCTCATTAACCAGGGTTTCCGGAATAAAAAAAATCCTCATGGTTTCAGCAATCATGAGGATTTTTAACGTGGTTACTGAGTTGTTTTACGCCGTCAGGATCAGGTCTTTGGCGGCTTTGACTTCATCCATGCGGCCGAAGGGAGTGGTCAGCGGCGCGTTATGCAGCATGTCGGAGTCTTCCTTCGCTTCTTTGGCGATGGCGAGCATCGCTTCGATGAACGCGTCGAGGGTCTGTTTGTTTTCGCATTCCGTCGGCTCGATCATCAGCGCTTCATGGACGATCAGCGGGAAATAATTCGTCGGCGGATGGAACTTGTAGTCCATCAGGCGTTTGGCGATATCCAGCGCGTGGACAGCCGGCGCGTCAGGCAGTTTGCCTTCCAGGACAAACTCATGCATGCAGGGCCGGTCAAAGGGCAGCGGATAGACCTTCTTCAGCGCTTCCATCAGGTAGTTGGCGTTCAGCGTCGCGAATTCACTGACGCGGCGCAGGCCTTCTTCGCCCAGCATCAGGATGTAGACATAAGCCTTGACCATTACACCGAAATGTCCCCAGAAGGAGCGGACCTGCCCCATGCTTTCCTCCGGCATCTTCAGCCCATACAGAGGCGGCAGTTCATCCGTCTCTTCTTCAAGGATGCAGGCTACCGGTCCCGGGATGAAATCGGCAAGGAATGCTTTCGCGCAGATAGGACCGGAACCCGGACCGCCGCCGCCGTGAGGTGTGGCAAAGGTCTTGTGCAGGTTGAAATGCATCACATCAAAACCCAGGTCACCCGGACGGGCAATACCCAGCAGCGCGTTCATGTTGGCGCCGTCACCGTACACCAGACCGCCGGCCTTGTGGACCATTTCATTGACTTCAACGATATGTTCATCGAAGAGCCCCAGCGTGTTCGGGTTGGTGATCATGATCCCCGCCAGCTCATCATTGCAGAGCGGAGCCAGTTTTTCCAGATCGATATTGCCCCGCTCATCCGTGGGCACGGGTTTCACGACGAGTCCGCTCATGGCGGAAGTCGCCGGATTGGTCCCATGGGCGCTGTCCGGGATCAGCATGACCTTGCGTTTGTCATGGCCCATCGCCTGGTGCCAGGCGACGATGGTCTTGACCCCGCTGAATTCACCGTGGGCACCGGCAGCCGGAGTCAGCGTACAGGCATCCATGCCGCTGACGCGCTGCAGCATCCCCTGCAGTTCATACATCAGCAAAAGCGAGCCCTGGACAGTCTCGATGGGCTGGAGCGGATGGATATTGACAAACCCATCCAGCCGGCTCAGTTTTTCGTCGATCTTCGGGTTGTATTTCATCGTACAGGAACCCAGCGGATAAAAGCCGTTATCCAGTGAGTAGTTCAGTTCCGAGAGATTGGTGAAATGACGGACAACATCCGCTTCGGAAAGTTCCGGAAGCGGCAGGTCGGAGCGGGTCAGTCCGGCGGGCAATTCGCTTTCAGGGACATCGCACTGCGGATAGCGCATCCCGCGGCGTCCTTCGGAAGAGAGTTCAAAAATCGTCAGCTGTTCATTTCCGGTGGTTGGTTTAGTGCTCATGATGATGGTCTCCCTTCAAAACCAGACAGAGATCGTCGATATCCTGTTTGGAGATCATTTCGGTCACAGCGATCAGCAGGCAGTTTTCGAAAACCGGATAACTGCCGGACAGGTCATAGCCGCCGAGAATATTGTGATCCAGCAGATGTTCCTGCAGCTCATCCACAGGTTTCGGACATTTCACGACAAATTCATGGAAGAACGGTCCCGGATTCAGTACCTTGAACCCCGGGATCTCACTGATCTTTTTGGCGGCATAATGCGCCTTGTTGTAACAAAGGGATGCCACTTCCCGCAGCCCTTCCTTCCCCAGCAGGCTGAGGTAGATGGCGGCGGTCAGCGCGTTCAGGCCCTGGTTGGAACAGATGTTGGAGGTCGCCTTTTCGCGGCGGATATGCTGTTCCCGGGCGGTGAGTGTCAGTACATAGCTCTTCTGCCCGCGGTTGTCCACTGTCTGGCCGACGATGCGTCCGGATATTTTGCGGATCAGTTCCTTGCGGACGGCGAAAATGCCCAGATACGGTCCGCCGTATGAAAGCGGGATCCCCAGCGGCTGGCCTTCTCCGACCACGATATCCGCGCCCATTTCGCCCGGCGTTTTCAGCAGGCCGAGCGCGGTCGGGTTGACGCAGACGCACAGCAGGGTGCCTTTTGCGTGGCAGGCTTCCGCGAGTTCCGTGAAATCATAGACCTGTCCGAAGAAATCAGGGTACTGCACGATGACCATCGCGGTGTTTTCATCCACCGCGTCCGCCATTTTCTGCGGCGTGATATCATCCAGGCCGCTGAAGGTCGGCGAGATCATATACAGCCCGTCAAAGTCACTCAGGTATGTCCGCATTACGGACTGATAATGGGGGTGAAGTCCGGGAGATACCAGGATCTCCTTGCGCTTGCCGCGGAACTGGTGGTAAGCCAGGATCCCGGCTTCCGCGCAGGCTGTCGCGCCGTCATAATGGGAAGCGTTGGCGCAGTCCATTCCTGTCAGACGGGCGATCAGGCTTTGATACTCGAAAATTCCCTGCAGTGTTCCCTGTGAGATCTCCGGCTGATAGGGCGTGTAGGCGGTGTAAAATTCCCCGCGGCTGATCAGATTGTCGATGGCTGCCGGAATGTAGTGATAATACGCGCCCGCACCGAGAAAACAGACCGCATTGGAGACAGAGAGATTGGCCTCAGCCATTTCTTTCAGCTGAGAGGCGGCTTCCATTTCTGTCATTCCATGCAGCATGCCCAGTTTCGGGAAGCGGTGCTGCTCAGGGATGGCCGCGAAGAGGTCCTCGACCTTCTCCACGCCGATGGCGGCGAGCATTTCCTTTCTTTCAGATTCAGTATGAGGAATAAACATCAATTCTCCCGTTCAGCACAGTATTTTTCGTAAGCAGCGGCATCCATCAGGTCGGATCCGTCGACCGGACCATTGAGCGTCACTTTGATGAACCAGGCTTCACCGAAAGCGTCTTTGTTGATCGTTTCGGGAGCGTCATCAATGACCGAATTGGCTTCCGCGACTGTGCCGGCAACCGGGGAGTAAATATCCGAGGCGGCTTTTACGGATTCGACTGTCCCAATGCAGTCTCCCGCTTCCACACTTTCACCGATCTCAACGCTGACTTCGGCGAAAACGATATCGGAAAGCTGGCTTTGGGCATAATCCGTAATGCCGATGGTGGCGGTGTCCCCTTCAATACGGACCCATTCATCGTTTTTGGAATAAAGTAAACCGGATTCAATTTTCATGAGTTTTATCTCCTTTGGCTGCATCATTATGATTGTTTGTATTTATTCAGTCCCTGTCAGCCGGTTCTGAACAAATTCGATTTTTTCATGGAATACACGACCATTTCCCTCCGTGAAAATGATTTGGGAATGATCTGTACACCATCAGTTTAATTATAGTTGGATTTGCTGTTTTGTCAAAAACTCAACAGCCGCATCCAGCTGCGGATCGACCTCGTTGTCGTAATCCTCTTGTGTATAATCGACTTCGATATCCGGATGGATCCCGACGCCGTGGATGAGCGTATCATCCGGGAGATACCAGCGGGCGATCGTCACACTGACAGCGCCGCCGTTGGACAGCTCCGGCTGGATCTGCACGGATCCCTTGCCGTAGGAGGTCTTCCCGATGATCGTAGCCCGGTCATGGCACATCAGCGCGCCGGTGACGATCTCTGAAGCGGATGCTGACCCTTCATTGATCAGGACGACCATCGGCACATCCAGCGCCCGTCCTCCGCCTCGTTCGGTCCTGTACTCTGTTTCCGTCCCATCGCCCTCTTTTTCGATCAGTACCAATTCTCCGACAGGCAGAAATTCGCTCGCGGTTTCTATAGCGGTCACCAGCCATCCCCCGCCATTGTTTCGTAAGTCCAGGATCAGTCCACGCGGATCGTTTTTCATCAGCTCATCCAGCGTCTTCCGCAGTTCTTCTGTTGTATTGTCACCGAACTGGGACATGGCAACATATGCGATATTATCTTCCAGCATTTTGCCTTCCACGGAAGGAGTTTCGATTTTGCGGCGGGTTATCTCCACATCAAACGGTTTTTCATCGCCCCGCTGGATGGTAAGCGTAACTTTTGTACCTTCGGGGCCGCGGATATCCAGGAGTACATCATTGGGATCGACACCGGTGACATCTTTTCCGTTCAGTCCGATGACCAGGTCGTCTCTGCGCAGCTTCGCTTCTTCCGCGGGACTTCCGGGGATCACCGAAGTGACCCGGACATAATCGCCGCTCACATCCACATATGCTCCGATCCCCTGATATTCACCGGCGGATGATTCAACCTCTTCTTTATACTGGTTCGGATCCGCGTACCGTGTGTGGGGGTCGTCCAGCGCCGATATCATTCCGCGGATCGCTCCCTCCATCAGGTCATTATCATCCAGAGGCTGGTCTACGAAATAGATGTGCAGCAGATCCCAGGCTTCCCAAAAAGGTCCAAACAGTTTTTCGGTATACAGAGGATCACGGATCTTATCTTCTTCCTCGTTCATTCCGATCAGAAATTCTGCGGTGCGGGAGTAATCCTTTACTTCATTTATGTTCTTACGGATGTTACCGATGCTTTCAAAGATCACACCGGTACTTACACCGCTCACAAAAACACATACCAGGATCACAATATAAGCGATGATTCGGACAATTTTTGTATTCATTTTTCTCTCCTCGTAAATGCCCGCTTTATTTTATATGCTTCCGAAGGCGGGACGATTTGTATCGCGCGGCGCGGGAACGTATAAGCCTGTGTTCGCGAAAGCGGGAGACGCAAAGATAAAAAATGACGCGGCTCCCGGACCGGTCACCTTTTTATTGAAATTCGGGGATCGTCAGCATATCTTCAATGCGGGAAATATGCGCGTCAGCAAATTTCGAAAGCGGCTGGTTCGTTCCGACCTGCACCGCAAAAAATCCTTCCTGATGGCCGGCTGCCACGTTACGGGGCTGATCATCCAGAAAAACACAGCGCCGGATATCGGTTTCCGCGGTCATTTGGAACGCTTTCTGAAATGATTGGGGAGAAGGCTTCAGCGCAGGATACACATCAATGGCATCAATGATCCCCTCAAAACAGTTCAGGATCCCCAGTGCGTTCAATACACGGGTGGCGTAAAAACGCCAGGAACTGGTAAAGATATATTTCCTGACGGGAAGCTTTCCCAGCAGTTCCCGCAGTACCGGATTGGGGCTGAGATATTTTTCAACAGGGATATCATGGCAATACCGCATGGAGGCATAATAATCGGAACCGTATTCGATGGTGAGTCCCGGCAGCGTGCCTCCGTATTGCGTGAAGATCCGGCGCCGAAACGCTTCCACTTCTGATTCCGGCATGGGTACCGTACGCAGGATCCATGCGTCGATCCGCCGGTTGATCTGCTCCATCAGCCCTGTGCTGTTTTCATCATACAGCGTTCCGTCAAGGTCGAAAAAAAACGCATCAAATTTCATAATAATATTTTAGGGCAGAAATAGGTGATCGTGGGGAAAATCCTGACGAAAAAGGTACCTTCCGCATCACGATCCCGCTTGCAGAATAAAATGAGCTCATATAGCAGAAAAATCGGGGATGGACCGAAAACCTGATCAACAAGCCGGATGAGGATGATCCGGATTTCCGCTTCAGGTTTAATCATCACAAATGAATTTTGTATGTACGTGGTATAATATTGAAAATTAAGAAAGGAAGTGAGTATGAAAAAATCTGCAATTTTCGTATTGTTGTTAGTTGCAGCCATGATTCTTGGAGTCACTGCTGCAGCTTCCGCAGCTTCTAAAGCTGATCATTGGGCCAATATAAATAGTGCTCTGGACGAGCTCGGAGCTGCTATCGACCAGGGCAATAGCAAAGCCGCCAATAAAGCATTAGAAAATGTTCGTACTGCTGTTTACAATGCCTTGAAATATCTGGCCAGTATTAACGAATATTCAGCCGAAGTTTTTAAAATCATCGAAATCGCACAAGGTGCAATGAATCAGGGGAATAGTAAAATTCTGACCGAAGCTTATGCTATCAATAACGCCGTATTCGATAGTAGCGGATCTGGACCGCAGACAATGTTTATCATCCACAGCTAATTGCTGAAAGTTGGAGATAAAGGGGCTGCCGCAAAATAAAAAGCCCCAATAATATCGTTAAAAAAGGAGGCTGTCCCAAATATGGGGCAGTCTTCTGGTTTAATTGAAGGATGAGAATATGTCCGAGATAATTAACTTTAAAGAAAAGTAAAGAAAAAAATCACATAGAAACTCATAAAAAACAAATAAAAAAGATCGAAGAAAGGAAAAGGATGCCCACTTTGCACCCGGAATGCCGGGAAAAATATGATGCCCTTATGATGGAATGCGTCAACCGCAGAAAGGGCGGGATGACCAAAATCATCCGCAGCCTCGCGAAGAATTTAAAGGATAACGGCGAGATCGTGAAGAATCCGACCCAATACCAATGCCGGATTAAAACGAGCTCCATTTTGCGATCGGGGAGAACAGGCTCAAACAGCGTATCAGCGGAGATAAAGAAAAGGATGTCAGGAAAAGTGTTGATAAAGCCCGGGAGGATGTATCAGCGGCCAGGGGTAAACTGTTCAGTGTGTTCTCCCCGATCATCGACCGGATCATCAGGGAAATGCCGACGCAGAAAGAGGAGGAAGAGGTTTGATCGGATCGTCACTCCCCCGATATCGGCAGCATCGGGACAGTATAATAATTCTTCCGCTCAAAAATTTTCGGGGACTGTCCTTTTATGGAACAGTCCCCGGGTGTTTTTTCTGCTATGCGGATCTTTTCAATGTATAGTCCCCTTCGGCTCAGGTCTGAATCAGGGAGTCGGTTCTGCGCCGTCAGGCGGTGTTTTCTTTTCTTCGGGATCAGGATCGGTATCTGCATCTAAATCCGGATCCGGATCCGGGCCGGACTCCGAACCGGATCCCTGCCCCAGCTCTTCTGCTGTCTTATAAAACCGGTATTCCGCCATTGCTGCCCAGACCTGGGGATCATCATTTTCATCCAGAAGGACGAAATCCGTGAAATGGTTCTTCTTCAGGAAAGCCTCAAACACCTCCAGAAGCTCCGGCCGGAGGCGGTAGATGGCTTTCAGATCGATATCCTCCTCATCTTCGTCATCCTGAAACACGAAAAGGCGGCGGGCGACGAATACAGCCTTGTCCAGCAGCTCCGACGCGTAGCCCCGGCGGCGGTATGACGGCAGGGTATAAATGGAAAGCACGGCGATATCTCCGAAAGGTTCCATCAGGCAGATCAGCACGGAAACCGGAATGATGATACCATCATCATTCGGAACCATCGCTGCCAGGCATATGTACTCGCAGTCCAGATCATCATCATACTCTTCCAGTTCTTCGTATATGTACGAAAGCATCAGATGTTTATAATCCGAAAGCTTTTCTTTTGTAATGACTTCAATTTCCATATTTCCCTCCCGGTCTGTTTTCTGCGCTGAAGGTGCTCCGGCCATATCTGTTTTTCTTCTCTGTAATGCAGTATATAGTAGTATATATTTGAAAAGAATAAGTGTCAAGGGACTGTATCACTGAAATGGATATCAGGACTGTTTTGTACGCTTCATGTGGATGCCCGGGGACGGTTTTGACCGACTCAGCGAGCTGAGTCGGCAGAACCGGCCTCACTGATGTCCGCAGACGTTGGATCGGCGGGATCGTTTTTTTAAGCCGGAAAGAGAATGATACGATTTTTCCTTAGAATAAAAAGACGGGTATAATTTATTTATTGCAAGTCAGGATGTTACTTTTCAGGACCCGCTGACGGGGGCGGTTACTTTCCGAAGGATGGAACCGTCACCCTTTCATCGGATATTTCTCCCGGTGACAGTTCCGCTGATGCGCGTTCGTCCCCCGGCTGGATAATGGTAAGGTCATACCTGTATAACTGACCGCTGATGGTTAAAAATTTTGAGGAGAGAGACAATGAGAGAGAGAAACCGGCGTTTCCCGATATTTTTTATTTGGCTGGTGTTATTCAGCCTGTTTCTGTTCTGTTTTCCGGTAATGTCGCAGGATGATATATCTTACGGACCGATCACCGGGATCGATCTGGGTGTCAGCTCTCTGGACCTTAAGGTTGGAGAAAGCTATACCTTCCGTGTGGCCTTTGAACCGGAAAATACCGTATTCACTACGCTGGACTGGTATGTGACGGATGAAAGTGTGATCCGCGTTGATCCTCTGACAGACACGGTCACGGCACTGGCTGACGGTGAAGCCCGGATCTTCGCGGAGAGTTTTGATCAGTTTTCCTACGCGGTCTGTACGGTGACTGTCGGGGATTCGGTCTCAAAAGATGCCGCAGCCATGAAATCCGGCAGTGAATTCATGGGACTTTCCCGTGAAGACGCGGCGAAGATCAGCGCGGAAAGCCTTCTCCGTTATATGGATTTTGTCTCTGATTCCACCCTTGGCGAGGCTGCTTATGAGACTGTATCCGCCCGCCTGTTTGATGTCATTGCGGCAGTCAGACCCGGAACCGAGGACGCGCAGCGTCTGCGGGCAAAGGCCTGCGGGATGGAAGATTCCGAAGCGCTGAAAAAACTGAATGCCGTTACCCTGGCCGGGAGTCTTGACGCGATCCTGGAATATGTAAAGGATAACAAGGATCTGCGGGAGATCTTTGAATTCGGTCCCTTTGCCATTGAAGAACCGATCGAAGAGGAAGTCAGCAGTGAAAGCATACAGAAAACAGTGGGACTGAGGGGGTCAACGCAGGAACTCACGAACATCAGTTATGCCCAAAATAAACTCGGACTGACCGGAAAAGGAAGATGGATCGCGGTGATCGATTCCGGTATTAATTACAGGAACGCGCAGTTTTCAAACGGCGGCAGGACGATCATCGAAAAATGCTTTTCAAAGCCGAAAAGGTACAACGGTTTCACCCTGCGGTCCGTCTGCAATGACGGCTCCGCGGGAACAGGTGCCTCCGCGCCCGGACTGGCATGGCGGAAGAATGCGTGCAACCACGGTTCCCATGTGACCGGGATCGCGGCAGGCAGGGACGGCATTGCACCGCTTGCGAACATCATCTCGATCCAGAGCCATACGGAAAAGGTATGGACCTGCAAGGACGCGAAAGAAAGACAGGCATCTTCCTGCGGAAGCGGACATTACGGACAATGCTGCGCAACCTATATCAGCAACTCGGATCTGGCGCGGGCTTATGACTATCTGATCGATCTCTCAAAGACCTATAAGATCGACGCGGTAAACATGAGCTATGGGGTCTCGAAAAAATATACAGGCATCTGCGACAGTCAGGTCAAATGGGAAAAGAATTATTTTGACAAAATGACCGCGGCGGGAATGCTTCCGGTCGTATCGTCGGGAAATGACGGATATAACGGGGGTGTACAGTCTGCTGCCTGCCTTTCCAATGCCTATGCCGTCG
This sequence comes from Flexilinea sp., assembly GCA_036723985.1. Lineage (GTDB taxonomy): Bacteria > Chloroflexota > Anaerolineae > Anaerolineales > Anaerolineaceae > Flexilinea. Next base: position 22,253 of record DAIMGK010000025.1, on the reverse strand, counting down.
GGGCTCTGATAGATCAGAGCACTCCCCGGCTGCGGAATTCTTCCAACCACAGCGGAAAAGTCGATATCACCGCACCCGGAACCAATATCTATTCTGCCGGATATTCAGAAAGTATGATGGTCAAGAGCGGCACTTCCATGTCAGCGCCAATGGTGACCGGAGCGGTCGCGCTGATAAAACAAATGTACCCCGGAATGACCTTTGAGGATGCGGGCAAGTTCCTGAAAACGATTTCCGAAAAAACCGTAAAAACCAGAGCGAACGGCAGGTCTTTTCAATATACCAAACCGGTCCTGACATTCGGAAAGATGCATAAACTGGTCGTCCCGTATTACAGCTGGATCGTCGGCGGAGATCATTCGATCACATTCAAAGTTTACCGGATGGCACGGCAGGTGAATTTCAGCGCGGAGGTGACGACCCTCTCAGGTCAGAAAGTACCCGGCATAAAGGTACAGTGGAAAAACGACGGGATCTATACCTATATCCGGGTGTTCGGAAACAGTCTGCAGAATGGCACGATTTACAAAGTAAAACTGACCCGGACCTTCAATGTCGGCAAAACGAATTTCTGGGCTTATACGACTGAATACGGCCGCCCGACGGCATCCGGTCAGATTCCTCAGGTATCACCGGAAAATAACGGCGTAACGCTGAAAACCGGCACTGGCGGCGGAGTCCGCTATTACATCTATGACCAGGCGTCGAAGAAACTCGTGAAACAGGAGAATGCGCCGAGCGGTTCGCAGCCTTTCCGGATCTCAGGCCTCGTGAACGGCAGGATCTATGCGGTCAGCGCGGCTCCTTATCAGAAGATCACGATCACGAAAAACGGAATAAAGAAAGAGATCCCCTTTTACGGCGCGGAATCGTCAAAAAAGATATTCATACCGATGAGCGCTCCTTTCAATGGGGTAATAAGTTATCCGGTGTTTGAACGTACCACGGCAATCGTGAGCTGTACCGCTGACAGCGGTGTGTCCGGGATAAAAATCTGGTATCGGAAGGCGGATGATACGGCAGGAAACTGGACTTTGGGATGCACGACTTCGAATGGGGAATTCTCTTGTAAAGTTCAAAATACTGGCCGGGGATATGATTTCAGGATCCAAAAGTATAAAAAACTGGGCAGTATGACCTTTGACGGTCCGGCAGTTGTGGTCAGGGGAAGATAAGGAAGGAACGGAGGAAAATAAAATGATACAGAAAAAATGGTTGATCCTGATGGTTTCCGCGATCCTTCTGTGTGTAATGAACTTCTCCCTCCCGGTACGGGCGGACGAATATGAAGACCCCTGCATCGCCGCGGGTACCTGTACTGACCTGGGAGAGGAAGATGAGAATCCCGATAAAGAAATATTTGTTGAGGAAAAAGGGATCGTCATTATTGCCGACGGAACGAGTGAGTCGGAAGAATTGGTAAACAGCATTGAATCCGAAGATATCGGTGCGGATCTTATTGCTGTAAACGGCGGAGTGATCACACTGACTGCTGAAGATGAAGAGGCGGCATCCGAAATTTACGGAGCGGAAACCGGCGTCAGTATTATTACAGACGGCTCCGGCAGTTCTGTTTCTGTCGTCTCGAACAGTATCGGATCGGAAGCGGTCGGAATTGGGATATCGGCCGGGACCGGTACCGCCGTCGATGTGGTAAATGACGGTGAGCTCTATGGGGATACCGCTGCCGATATCGTGAACACCGGCGGAACAGTCGCTTTGGACGCCGGTTATGTTGATGGGACCGTCGGTGTGTCTGTTTTCACCGGTTCCGGGACCACGGCTGTGACAACGGAAGATATCACCGCGGAAGGGATTGGTGTTTTTGTTGATGTGTCCGGATCGGAAAGCGAAGCATCAGCACCAAAAGTTACAGTCACCGTAAACGGTGATATCACGGATGTTTATTCTTACACAGAGGATCCGGACAATCCCGGCTATGAAGTGCCGGATGATCCGATCGGGGAAGAATCAGAAACGAAAGCCGCGGATGATGTGTCTTCCGGCGAAACGAACCCTTATGATGAGCGTTGGTGGACCGACGGAGGGGATGAGGATACCCCGCAGACAGAGGAAGAAGAATGGGATCCGGGTGAAGGATGGGATGATGATCCTTCGGAAGGAACCGGTACGGAAATTGAGAATTCCACCGGTGTCATCGTCAACGCGGATCTCAAAGACGCTGAAGTCACTGTGGATGTCAGCGGGATGATCAGTATGGAATATGGCAATGAGGTCAATGCGGACAGCGGCTCCACGGTGAAAGTTTCCGTCACGGGTGATGTGGTAACTGATTATGGCAATCGTATCGCCGCGTGGGAAGATTCGACAGCGCAGTTTGATTTCGGAAGCGATGTAAAGGCCGGCGGCAAGGCGGTCGATACCTATACGGATTCCGGCACGCTGGCAGTCAGTGTGTCCGGGAATATCATTGCGCAGGACTCTGATGACGCCGATAACGAAACGATCGCGGTCTATTCAAATTCGGAAGGCAGCGGAACGACAGAGATCAATGTCGGCAAAGGGGTCAAAGTCTCCTCCACGGATGAAGCGTACACCGCATACGGTATCGCGTCCGCGAATATCGGCGGCACGATCACGATCGATATCGCGGAAGATATGGCCGTCAGCGGAAACGATGCTGTCGGAATATATATTCTCAACGATCCGGAGGAGAGCGCTTTCGGTGAAGAGGAAGAAGGATCCGAATACGGAGATATGCCGGTCACTGATCTAAAAACAGCGGAGGAACCTCCCGTAACGGTCGTCACGGTACATGGGAATGTCAAAGCTGAGGATCCGGGAACAAAATCGGCAGGCGCGGAGATTTGGAACCAAAACGGGAAGACAAATCTGATCATTGAAGGCGACCTTACCGGTACCGGATACGGGCTGGATATCAGTGCTCTCGGGACGGGACCGGATTCCTTTGCGGATATTCTGGTCACCGGTACGATCTCCGGAAAAAATGCTTCTTTGCTCGTCAATGATGAGGCGGATAACGATGGGACGGAAGACGATAACCTGAACCTGACCGTCTGGAAGATTGATCTGTCCGAAAGCGGAAATGCCGCACAGGACGAAAACGGGAACGCCAACGAGACCGTGGAAGCAAATATTAAATACATTATAAAAATTGCCGAAGGGCAGGAGGACAAGATCAAAGCCGTCAGAAAGGATGGGTCAGATCTGCCGCTTTCTCACGGTTATCCTTATGCATTGGAAGGGGAACGGATCTATCTGGAAGGGATCAACGGGTATGACCTGAAAGAGGCTTTCAACGGTAAGGAAGAGCAGACCTTGCTGGAACGGGATGAGGATGGGCGGTTTTATCATGATGTTTCCAAAGGCGGAGCCGAATGGCTTTCCCCTGAACGGAACCGGGCACCGTTCCCTTATGATCCGTATTATTCGGTCGGGTTTTACCGCGTTGATGATCTGTCCTGGCTTTACGGAAAAACACTGCCGGCGACCGGGTTCTCCGCATCCCATGTGACGGAACTGAGCGCACGCCCGCAGGCGCTGTCCTATAATACGACCCGGCTGACCCTGCAGATCCCCGGATTGGATGTGGCTGAACCGATCGTCACGGTTCCGGAAGAGGACGGAAATTATCCGGTGGAATGGCTGGGGAGTGATATCGGTCTGCTGGAGCAGAGCAGTCTGCCGGGCATAGGGATCACTGTGCTTACAGGACACAATCACCTGAATACGACGGAAGCCGGTCCGTTCCTTGCTTTGGGCTCACTGGAAAACGGAGAACGCATCATGATCTCAGATATGCGGAACAGTCTGTATAATTACCGTGTATACGGGAATTACACGATCCCGGCGGATGGATTCGCTTCTCTGGCGGATGAACTGCATGAAAAAGCGCTGGTGCTGATCACCTGCGAAGAGGAATCTGCCGAAGGCGGTTATCTCAGCCGCCGTGTCATCCTCGCTGATCCGCTGTAGGGCCGCAGGCTGCAGGTGTCAGGATCACTACCGGCCCTCTCCTCTGTACGGCATATACTGTGGGAGAAGAACGATCGGTAATTCTTAAGATGTGTATGACTCTGCTGTGAAAGGAAAATATGAACAAAAAAATTAAACTTCTGCTTTTCGCTGTTTTGATCGCGCTTATGACCGTCAGCATCGTCTCAGCCCAGAACATGTCTGTTTATGATCTGGATGATGAAGATATGGATAAACTGCTGTATCTTGGGGATCAGCTTTCTGTATCCAGTGTTGATGAGGACATGGATGATATTTACACGGAAGTACGGTGGGATCCGTTTTATATAAAACCGCAAAAATTCGACCTGCGTGAAAAAGGGATCGTTCCCCCGGTGCGGGATCAGCATTTCTGGAGGACCTGCTGGAGTTTTGCCACCATCGCGGCCTGTGAAATAAGTATCCTGAATTCTCTCGGTCTGACAGCGGAGCAATATGCACAGATCCATGGCGAGGAAATGGACCTTTCCGAAAAACACCTGGCCTGGTTCACTGCCAGAGCGCTTCCCCTGCCGGAGGATTATCCGGAAGGGGAATATCCCTTTGAAATGTCCCAGGCAGGAGAAGGGGTGTATTATCTTTACCCGACAGATGAGCATATCTACAACACCGGCGGCTCCTCTTCCATTGCGACTTCCAGCCTGGCCTCCGGAATTGGTGTTGTCAAGGAATCGATCGCTCCCTACCTGAACAGTGAAGGAAAATTTGAGCCGGGAGGGGACTGGAGCCTGCCGGAAGACCTGCGCTTCACCCAGAGCTTTGAAATGAAAGATGCGAACGTTCTTCCGTCTCCTGCCTGCCGGGATGAGAATAATGAGTATGTCTACCGTCCTGAAGCAACCGAAATAATCAAAAGCGAACTGATGGCAGGCCGGGCTGTGGCTGTTTCCATTATTTCGGATCACACCAGCCCGGAAGATGTTGCCCGTGACAGCATGCCGGTGGAAGAGCTTCGGAATTATCTGATACAGCTTTGTGATGATTGTGGCTTTGCCCGTGATTTATACGATGTATACAGCATGGACCGCGAACAGCTTTTGCATGTGATCAATTCCCCGAATATCGGACTGCTTTATGATGAACTGGTGAAACAGGACGAGGAAGAAGATTTCGCCATCCGGCGCTTTATGAATTTCAGCGGGACAGATCCGGTGATCTATTCTCAATATTCCTATGAGGTGGTCGGACATGACCATGCTGTCACGATCGTCGGCTGGGATGATACCTTCCCGAAAGAGATGTTCAATAAAGATCATCAGCCTCCGGCAGACGGGGCATGGATCATCCGGAACAGCTGGGGGACCGGTTGGGGAGTGGGCGGCTATTTCTATATGTCCTATTATGACAAGAACCTTCATGACCCGCAGACCTTCGAGTTCATCACACGGGAAGACATCCAAAGCATGGATTACATGGAGATCCTGGAATACGATTTTCTGCCTTCCCAGTTTCTGCACTCGACCCTGTTTGATACGCCGGTCTATGCGGCCAACATCTTCTATATCCCGGAAGATCATGTGATGCAGTATGTTTCCGCTATGACCGGTGACCTGAATACTACGGTGACCGCGTCCGTCTACCTGCTGGATGACGAATCTGTGACCCCCACGGATGGGGAGCTGCTGGACAGTGTTACCTATACTTATGCCTTTGCCGGCTACCACCGCATGCCGCTGGATAATTGGCTGGTGCTGCCGGTTGGTTCACGGATCAGCATCGTGGTCCGGGAGACTGTTGAAACCCCGTACGGTTTGAAATACGCTCTGGTCAATACTTCAAATTCCGGTCCGGGTTCCCTCGCGTATGGAGATCAGGGTGAAGCAGGGTCTTATTCGATCGGGATCATTAATCCCGGAGAGAGCTTTGTCGGCCTGGATGAAGACGCCTGGCTTGACTGGAAAGAGATCATTGACCTGATCAACGAAACACAGGAGGATGATGATATCACCGCCTGGGATAATCTGCCGATAAAGGGCTATGTGTACCCGCTGCAGAGTGTCCTGAATTTTCACGCGCTTGACCGGTGTTACTTCTCATATGACGGTAATGCGCAGATCTGTGCCAATGAGGCAAATGGTAATTAATTCTGATATTGATCAGCTATAACGTACAGAATAAAACAAAGAGACTGTCAATGATTCGGACAGTCTCTTTGTCTTATTATACAGGGCTGTCACAGATGACCCGGTATTGAACCATTGGTGATTATCCCGGTTCCCATGCGCCTTTCGAGTCATAACATCCCGCTTACAAGCGCCGATAATGGCATTGAAGTTGCAGATATATGAATGACGGATATCGGACATTGGATATCGGATATCGGATAGAAATGCTTTTTCATGGCTTCCATGCAGGAAGCCGGTTTCATCAGCATTATTATGAATCATAAAGGAGAGAAGCTATGATAGAAAAACGTCGTTTTTCTGTGCTTTTCATATGGCTGGCTTTGCTGTGCTTTGTGGGGATGAGCTTTCCTGTAATGGCACAGGATGAGGGTCATTTAATCTATGAACCGGTCACGAAGGTCGATCTGGGTGTTTCCTCACTGAAACTTGCGGTGGGGGAAAGCTACACATTTCATGTGGTGTTTGAGCCGGAAAATGCCATTCTTGATACACTGGACTGGTATGTCACGGATGAGCGGGTCATCAGCGTCGATCCCCTGACGAATACCGTGACGGCGTTATCTGATGGAGAAGCCCGCATTTTCGCGGAGAGCCTCGACCAGGTTTCCTTTGACGTATGTGATGTGTCAGTCGGGAATTCTTCCGCGAAAGACGCGTCTGTGATGAAGTCCGGAACGGATCATCTGGGACTTTCTCAGAAGGATCTCCGAAAGATCACCGCACCGACGCTGGTGCGTTATCTGGATTTTGTCGCGGATTCATCTCTGGATGACGAAGATTTTGAGAGCCTTTCCAGCCGCGCGTACGATGTACTTGGTCTCGTCAGGTCCGGAACTGAAGAGTCTGAAAGCCTGCGGGCTGTTGAACTGGGATTAGCCTCCGAACCGCTGCGGAATCTGCAGTGCGTCACACTCAGGGGTACATTGAAGCAGCTGCTGGCCTTTATCAAAGATAACAGCGACCTGATTGAGGTCACTGAACTCGAAAATGTATGGCTCGACGTTCCGGTTTCGGATCCCACTGAGGGAGAACTCAGCAGCAAAACCGTTCACGGTAGCTTCAATCTGAGTAAAAATGCAGATATCCTTTCAAATATCACAACCGCACATAATATCGGGCTGACCGGAGAGGGAAGGATCATCGCTGTCATTGATACCGGCTTTGCAAGTGATCATGAACAGTTTAAGGACAGAAGCGGGAAAAAGAGCCGTTTCATCAAAGAAGCCTGTTTTTCCGCCACAATGAAAATCGGTTCGAATAATTTTTATTCAGCTTGTACCGATGGCAGGATCGATGACGGCAGCGGAGCCTCTTTGGACCTGACCAAAATAACCAGAAAGGATAAATTTAATCATGGCACACATGTAGCCGGGATCGCTGCCGGCAGGGATGGGGTCGCTCCGGATGCGCAGATCATCGGGATCCAGGCAGCGAGTGAAATGCGCTGGACCTGTTCTCCGAAACAGAAAGAGCTTTTCCAATGTTCCAGGGGTTCAAATCAGTGCTGCAGTGCCCGTTTTGTGAATTCGAACCTGGCCAGAGCTTATGATTATCTGATCGAATTGAAGAAAAGCGGATTGCAGATCGATGCTGCCAATATGAGTTTCGGTTCAAGAAAATTAAATGGTACGGGATATACAAATATATGTGACAGCAACTCCCCTTTTTATAAACAATATCTTGATAAGCTGGGAGAGGCAGGTATTCTGCCGGTCGTCTGCGCTATGAATGACAGTTTCAATTTCAGCGTCGCCTCACCTGCATGTATCTCGAGTGCTTATACAGTTGCCGCGCTTGCGAACTATGAGGATCCTTATCTTGCAGTCTATTCCAACTTTAATCAGCCAAATGTTGACATTGCCGCACCGGGAACAAACATTTATTCTTCTGTTCCGGTCAATTTGGATAGAAAAACACTTGAAACAACATGCACTGAAAACTGTTACGCGTATATGGATGGCACTTCCATGGCAACGCCTATGGTCAGCGGCAGCATTGCGCTGGTCAGACAGCTTTATCCGGGTATGTCCGCTCAGGACGCCGGAAAGTTCCTGAAAGAAATAACCGAAAAAAGCGTCAGCAAACGGCTCAGCCGGGATAATTCAAAGATAACGAATAAATTTGATTTCAGCAAACCGGTGCTTGATCTGGATAATCTGCTCACCAGGTTCAGCGTACCGGATACCGGTGTCACTGCTCAGGGACAACGGGTCAGGGTCAGATTTAAGGATATCAGTTTCAGAGAGAGCATTAAAGTCAAAATTTATGATACCGCGGCGAAAAAATGGATAAAAGGCGCGAAATTCCGTTATTCTGTCGATAATCAAAATTTTATGGTGATCGATATCAACGGGAAAGGGCAATTAAAAACCGGAAAATTGTATCGGTTGGAGATCTACCGGACAATTGAAAACGGCCCGACGGCAAAAGTGGTTAAGTATTTCCGTCCCTTCACATCCTCCCAATCGCTTACTGTCACGTCCTGGGACAACGCAGCCAACCTGAACATTTACATGCCTGAGAAAGACAAACAAAACCATGTGATCTATAGAATATATGATGCTGAGACAGATGTAATGGTCAAAAGCCTTGAGGCTGATTACGATGACCCGATCCAGACGGTCAGCGGATTGAAAAACGGGAAAAAATATTATGCGACAGCCCAGTTTTACCGGGATGTACGGGTGGGCAAAAATAATATCCGTATGTACGGGATGGAATCCGATCAGGTCCGGTTTATGCCGATGAGGATCCCCTTTAATTGTAAATACGGAGCAAGGTCTGCCTCAACACGCATCTTCTGTTCGGAAGATCCGAATGCAGACGGTATCGTTGTAGTCTACCGTTCTGCTGCCGACGATAATTTAAAACCACCCAGCGGTGTTATATCCGAAAAGGGAAAATTCTTCGTTGAAATTGAAGATCAGGCATTTTCCAACGGCAAATATCAGTTCATTGTCATGAATTATAAGCTGGATGAGAATAACTGGCCATGGCCGGGATCAAGCACAATTGTTGATCTTCCGAATGACATTTCCGTGAGTAATGGAACCTGTTCGCTGATCAATCCGAAAAATAAGGATAATGTAACGGTCACCTCTAATCGGAAAGGGATCATTACCATGCTTATGGATTTCACGAAATCCGATGTTTACAGTAAATTCTGTGACTCTTCAGAGTATTCCTGCTCAGCGAAATTGTCTGACAGACAGAAAAAATTCTTCCTGGTCATGAACTATGGGATGAACGCGGCAGGAGAGAAGAGATATTCAAGAGGTATTCTTGTCTCCAATGCGTGGGGGATGAATTAGGAAAGGGAATGAACATGAAAAAAAATACATTCTTCAATATGTTATTTACAGTGATCCTTGCGGCGGCCGTTATATTCATCCCTGTTTTGGCTGACGAGGAAGTTCCCGAAGAACCCATAGAATACCGGGAGACATCCACGCTGACTGTGCCGACAGAAACGGGAGAGAGAGATGTAACAGCAGATTACGTATATGTCACCGGTGCGGGACAGCTCGGTATAGACATGACTGCCGATAATCGATCTGTATCCGCCACCGTGGACGGCGACGTATTATCCGCTTTCGGGGGCGCGGTCATCAGCACAAAAGACAGCGGATCTGCGGTCTTGAAAACCGGAAATATCCGGGGCGGCTTCGGTATTTCGGCTTACCTGTCCGGCGGCGGGGCTGAAGCTGATACCGGAGATATTTTCGCCGGTGAAGACACCGCTTTGGATATCCTGATCCCCGGATCCGGGGTTATGAAATTCACGGGAGGGAATATTTTCTCTTCCGGATATGGCGTGACACTGCTGACCGGTGTTGAATATGAATCGTATGACTTTGATGACAGCGGTCTTGATGATGATGAAGGCTGGCTCGAACTGGATGATGGTGATGATGATTGGGATGATGAGGATATGTACCCGGAGGAACCAGCGGAACAGGAAAATGAAAACCAGGATCCTTCCGGCAGCTCAGAAACAGATATTACTCTCAACAGTGTTGAGGCGGGAGAAACAGCGATCGATATCGAGCTGAAAAACGCCAGTACGGTAACATTGACCGCCGTGGACGCTGTTTTTTCCGATGATAAAGGTGTTGAAATCGGATTGTCAGAAACCGGCAGTTCAGTCACACTCACAGCGCCTGTCATCGATGCGGGAAACCAGGGACTTGTGATCAGTACCGAAGGCGGAACTGTCAGTGTCACGAATGAGGACTATATCAGTTCAGATTCCGCGGCAGAGATCACCAATAACGGAGGTACAGTCACCCTGACCGGCGGGGGGACTCTGGACGGGGACTCGGGGCTCTATATTGAAGCGACAGGTGGTAAAACTGAAGCAGACACCGCTGATATAAACGCACAAAACTATGGGATCCAGGTCTGGACTCATGAAGCGGTCGGGGACATTCCCTGGGAAACGGATGGTGAGTTCACCGGATCTGATACACAGAGCGGGAATACGGATCCTTCCGGACAGGCTGTACCGGAGATCAAGGTCACTGTTGACGGAGATATCACAGATCAAATCGATATGACCATGCCCGAAGAGAGTTGGGGAATTGAACCGGAACCGGAACTGGATCCGGAATCGGAGAGCGTATCCGGAAGTTATTCTTTCACAAAAGATGCTTCTGACGGCGGAGAAACGGAAGAATCGGATGAGGAAGGTTCTGAGGGTATCATTGTTGATGCTGAAACGGAGAGCATTATTGAGATCAATGTTAATGGATCGGTCAGTATGTCCTACGGAAATCAGATCGAGGCATCCGATAATTCAAAGGTGACTGTATCTGTACAGGATGATGTCATCACAGATTACGGAAACCGCATCGGCTCTTATGACGATGCGGAGGTAAAAGTCAACTTTGGCGGCGATATCAACGCCGGAGGCATGGCGCTGGATACGGACGCTGATTCCGGTACGATCGAAATAAGCGTTGCCGGTGACATTCTGGTCATTGAAGCGGGAAACAAGGATACAGCCGGTATTTACGCAACTTCCGAGGGAACAGGAAAAACAACAATTACCGTAAACGGCGGTATTGAAGTGGAGTCCCGGAATGATGAAACCGGGACGAGTGGCATCAGTACATTTAACAACGGCGGTGAGATAACCATAACGGTTGGAAAGGATGTGACCGCGAAGGGAAGCGGGGCTGTCGGACTTGAAGTGATCAGTGCCGATGACGGCGATGCCGCGGCTGAGAAAACTGAAACGAATGTCGGGATCACGGGAAATCTGACCGGGACATCCAAAGGGCTGGTGCATGAAACAGCCGATGACGCGGATACAAAAGCAGATATCATGATTACGGGTACGATTTCCGGCGGAGATGTGAGTGTAGAAGTCAGTGAAGAGACCTCATCGGATAATTTTGACCTCACGGTCTGGAAGATCGAAAACAGAAACGGCCATGCGGCGGTGACGCCGGACGGTCAGGCTTCACAGATCGAACCGGATATCAAATATATCGTCAAAATCGCTGAAGGGCAGGAAGATAAGATCAAAGCCGTAGATACAAACGGAAATGAACTGCCGAAATCGCATGGTTATTATTACGCGAAGGAAGGTGAGCGGATATATCTTGAAGCGCTGAATGGCTATGATTTGAGGGACCCATATAACGGGCAGGTCCCGCTGCGGAAAGATGAGAAAGGTTTCTATCTGGATATCCCGAAGGGCGGGGCTGTCATTCTCTCTCCGGCAAAGCCTCCGGTACCTGTTCCTCCTCCGTATTATGGTCATGACGATCTGTTCTGGCTGTTTGATGTAAAGCTGCCTGCAACCGGGTTTTCTTCCTCTTACATGACGATGCTGCCTGCCCGTCCGCAGGGTTTATCTTATCGGACTACCGGTCTGACCCTGCAGATCCCGGGACTGGATGTATCAGAAAAGATCGTGACCGTTCCGGAAGAGAACGGCAGTTACCCGGTGGAATGGCTGGGGAGCGATATCGGCCTGCTGGAGCAGAGCAGCCTTCCGGGCAGGGGGATCGCCGTCCTTACCGGACATAACCACCTGAACACAACAGAAGCCGGTCCGTTCCTTTCTCTGGGCTCTCTGGAAAATGGCGAGCGCATCATGATCTCGGATATGCGGAACCGTCTGCAAAATTATAGTGTGTACGGGAATTACACGATCCCTGCGGATGGTTTTGCTTCCCTGCGCGATGAATTGCGTGATAAATCGCTGGTGCTGATCACCTGTGAGGAAGAATCCGCTGAAGGCGGCTATATCAACCGCCGTGTGATCCTCGCTGAACCGCTGTAAATCAAATCAATGAAAACGGGACTGTCGCCAAAGACTCATACCTGAGTCGGAGGGGACAGTCCTGCCGATCTGAACAGAACTGTGAATGGTTCAAAAGAAACCATTCCATTATTTTTTAAGGTTTATGGTTTGCGGATAAATTATTATAGATTTTTCCGGTATAAAAACGCAGCTGCATTGATTCGTTATGATTATCAAATGGGTCAGTGAGAATATCATCTCAGGACCGGCAGCAGGAAAAGATGACCGGCACGAAAGCGTGTGTGTCTAATAAAGATCCTGATTCCAAATAAGCGGGGGTATGGGAGCGAAGCTCTTGTCCTGAATCCGGCCGGACGAAGTCCGCAACTCGTATAGTTTTACAGCGCCCGGAAATCAGGTGCGGAAACACACAAATAAATATTCGCCATCGCACCTTTCGAAGCACATTGTCCCGCATATAACAGGCTGTTACAAATTGAGCTCTTATTGTAGAAAATAACATGATACAATATTTAATCATTGACCTGTTATTTGCGGTTGTTCCGTCGGCATCTACCGTATTTCTCCCTGTTCCGGATGAAGATGTCATTTCCGGGGATCTGCGGATGGCGGCTGTCTCAGCCAGCCGCCGTGTGATTTCCGCCGGACTGCTGTAATTTGAAGTTTCAGCGTTCAGATGAGGGCATCAGGGAAATGCTGATCGATAAAAATCGGGGACGGATCACATAAGGCGTCTCATCGCCGGATGGAACTGTCCTCACATCGGAAAAAGAATTGGTCAGCGCTTCCTTAAGGATCAGAGAAGATCAGATTTTTGGCGTGTGGAAACGTCATCAGAAAGAGGAGTTTTTATATGAAAAAAATTCTTGCGTTATTATTTGCCATGCTGCTGATCGCCGGCAGTGTATGTGCCCAAAGTGGTGATGGCTCGTCTTACGAGATCACTGAACGGGCTTATACGTTTTATAACGGTGCGATCGACGATATCCTGAAAGAGCCTTTTCCGCTCTATTTCATGAACGGAGTGGATGACCTGCCTTATGTGGAATTGGAATCCTGGATGGATCTGATGATCTTCCTGTACCGGGATTGGATGGGAGACCAGAAATACGATCTGGTATTCAACGCGGAGGGACCGGACGCGGCGTTTATCCGGGAAAATGAATATCATGTACAGTTTGATTTTAAGGAAAAAACCATCTTATTTGATGATTACAACGCCTTTGTCCATTCTTCGACCGAAGGATCTCTCCTGGATCTTCTGAGCGCGAGCGGTTTCACGGAAGCCGGCGAATCCGAACTGTTTCAGCGGAATCTGGATTACTCTTATGACCGCTACGGCGATGTGATGAAGCTGAATCTGGCTGATTATTACATTGATATGGTGATGCAGGATGGTAAATATTACATCCCGCTCCAGACCATGAACGACATTCTGATCTCTCCCGTGTTCCGTGCCACGATCCTTTTCAACGGGGAATGTCTGATGCTCATCAACAGAAAAGTACTCGGAACTGTCGGTGGCGGGTTGACCGAGCTTGGTGAGTTATATTATCAGGCCAAAGGACACGAACGCAGTAAGGAACTGGCGGAATTCGGTTACTGTGAGCTTTGTTTTGTTCTGGATAATCTCTATGGGCTCAAGGAACCGCATGAGATCACAAGCTTTGACCAGTTCTTCTGGCAGATGAGTTTTGATGAGAAATTTATCAATTCTTCTGCCGAAGATGCGGATGAACTGCTGTATAAGTTCATTGATTTTTACCTGGATGATCTGCATTCCGAATTCATCGCATATTCGTATCTGACAGGACCCAGAGAAGTGGACTGGACCACAGGTCCCGCTACCCGCAAGTTTGATGAAGCGGTTGAGACGTATGGCAACGCGCGTGCTAAGGCGGATGAATTTTACGCGGAAACGAGTAATCCCATTGCCTATGAAGAATTCGGAAACACCGCTTATCTGACTTTTGATACATTTGTAAATTCTCCCGCTTCTGACTATTACAGCGCGATCGAGAAAGGTGAAGATCTGCCCTGGGATACGATCGGATTGGTGATTTACGCGCATAACAGGATCTATCGGGATGACAGCCCTATAGAAAATGTCGTTATTGACCTCAGCAACAATACCGGCGGCAATGTGGATGCGGCGATTTTCCTGATGGGATGGATCCTCGGGGACGCTCCCTTCAGTGTCAAGGATACCTTTACCGGTGCCCTTTCGACTGCTACCTACCGCGCTGATGTAAACCTGGACCGTAAATTTAATAGCGGGGATGTTCTGGATGACAAGAATATTTTCATCCTGGTCTCTCCGGTCAGCTTCTCCTGCGGCAACCTGGTGCCGGCAGCGCTCAAAGCTTCGGATAAGGTCACGCTTATCGGCCGGACGACCGGCGGCGGCAGCTGTATCCTCCAGCCCCTCTCTACGGCCTGGGGGACATTCTTCCAGATTTCAGGACCGCTGCGGATGTCTTTCCTCAAGAATGGTTCATTCTACGATATCGACACCGGTGTCGCGCCTGATTTCACACTCATCAAACCGGAAAGATATTATGACCGTGAAAAACTGACGGAATATATTAATGGGCTTTAATTACCGTTGATCCCAAAGTACATACGGCATACGGTGCCGTTGTCACGCGGATCAAAAACGGGCTTGAATTACCGGGATTTGTTTTCTTCGATTTATGAGAACAGATCCCGGTGAATTACGGGAGCTGGTATTTGATAATGGACCCAAAGAAGCGGATATCCCTTTCTCACAAGATGAATTTTCTCATCGTCGGCATTATCCTTTTTCTTTCAGCCGGCCTTGTTTATATCTTCTATGGCATTTATTCGGATAAGATATTCAGCATTTATATGCAGCAGGCTGAACGCGCTGTACTGGCCGCCGGTGAGATGATCAGCTCCGACATTGTCGAATATGTCCGGAACGAAATTATGACTGATGAATTCCGGAATGTCCGCGCTGAAGCCGCTGCCGCCAATGATGAAAACATCATCCGGGACTGGATGCGTACCCGTCCCTCCTTTTTCGATACCTTCAAAGTATTCGAAGATCCTGAAGAGATTCCCGGCAGCCCGGCAGATAAAGAAGAAAATCTCTATACTGATTATGGGTATTTGCTTAACAGGCTCAATGAGACCATCCATCTGTTTGACATCAAAGTCGCTTATATTCAGTTTTTTGACGGGAACCAAATCATAAACCTTGCTGATCCCACCGATGATCTTTTCAGCATCGGTACCATATATGAGATAAATGGCGATTTTGAGGAATTTAAGGATGTGGAGTATCTTCCCAGCACCATTTATGAATCAAAGGAAGGCTGGGTGTGTTCCGCTTATCATATTCTGATGAAAACCGCTTCCGGGACAGCGCCCGGATTTGTCGGCGTTGACATTGAAATGGATACGATCATGCGCTCACAGAGGACATTCCTCATGAACAGCGCCCTGTATGTCATCGGTTTTACTGTCGTTGCTATCCTCATCAGCATGATTGCTATGAACCGCACCGCGATCAGACCCCTGGTCCAGCTTGCCGGTGCGGCCAGGTCTTTTGCCAAAGATGATAATATGCTGACGAAAGATGACATCATTCATCTGCCGATCCGGTCTAACGATGAGATCGGTGACCTTTATCACCAGATACAGTCGATGCAGACCCGCATCCTTGATTACATTGATCATATGAAGCGCAGCACAATTGAAAAAGAACGTGCCGATGCGGAGCTTCGTATGGCGAAAAATATCCAGGAGTCTATGCTGCCGGACAAATTCCCGGCATTTCCGGATCGAACTGAATTCGATCTCTACGCTTCCATGACTCCGGCCAGGGCGGTCGGCGGTGATTTCTATGACTTCTTCCTGATCGATGAGGATCATCTGGCGGTATTGATCGCTGATGTATCTGATAAGGGGATACCGGCAGCGCTCTTCATGATGTCTGCGATGATCCTGATCAGCTACCGGTCCCGGCAGGGCGGAACGCCGGCTGAGATCCTCACGGATGTTAATGCGCATATTCATCAGAATAACGATTCACACATGTTCGTTACGGTATGGATGGGTATTTTGGATTTGAACACAGGTGTGATGACCTGTACCAATGCCGGACATGAGTTTCCCTTCATTCGCAGTGCCGGCGGAAAATTCACTGTATTACAGGATAAACACGGCCTTGTTGTCGGTGCTTTGTCCAAAACAAAATATACTGATTATGAGCTGAAGCTTGAACCGGGCGATGCCGTGTTTGTTTATACAGACGGTGTTCCGGAAGCCAGCAATGCCGGGGAAGAATTCTATGGCATGGAGCGTCTGGAGGAGGCTCTGGGCCGGACAGCGAACGGGACTCCAAAGGATATCCTCGGGGCGGTAAAAACAGATATAGACGCTTTTGTCGATAACGCTAAACAGTTCGATGACCTGACCATGCTTTGTGTTGAATTTAAGGGAGTCAGAGAACTCTGATATAAATGATCTGAAAGGAAATTTTGTGATGAAAAAATTTATTATTGTACTTACAGCTGCTTTACTGCTTATCCTGCTCAGTGCCTGTGGGTCATCTCAGAAACCCACACCCGCACCCACACAGGAACCGACTGCTGCGGCCCCTGCCGAACCGACTGCCGAGCCGACTGAAGTACCGGCTGCTGAACCGGCTGCCGAGCCGGAAGAAGCTGCTCCGGAATCATCCTCAGGCGGAGGCAGAAAGACGCTCGAGGAAATTGCCGATGATCTCAAAGCAGCAAAAGCGGAGCGGATGTATGGAAGCACTGCCTTTATAACGATCAATACCGAAGGTAAAAAGACCTGGACAGCACCTTTGGGCGGGATCGAAGAATTTAAAGTTCCTGAATTCTTTACAAACGCAAAAGGCGGTATACAGCTCACAGATGGTACTGAAGTAATTGAAGCCTCCGGCCTGGTTTGGACAAATTTTGAATATATGCCCTGTTCAGAAGAGGATTACCGTAACCTTGTCAACCAGATCCGTGAAGCTGAGGATTCTGAAGATGAAACCATTGATGCCGACGACCTGCGTGAGATCTGGGAAATGCTGAGAGCTCCGCTCTTCACCGTCTACGGGATCAGCGAAAACCGGGGAGAGGCTGAGATCAAAAGCATCATTTCGGATTACTATCTCGAAGAATATGGCATTACTGCTGAGGATTCATCCGAATATATGAAAGAATGGGAATTCACACCTGCCGGCAGTGCGGAAGATTTCAACTTCTTCCTTGTGAAACCACCGGCTGAAGAGCTGTATATTTACGCCGATGACGAGACCGGATTTAAGGAGGAGTATTTATCTCTCCGTGAAAAAGCGGCAGAAATCATTCCTCTCTTTACTTTCTACAAACCTTACGGACTCACCGTATTTGTCGGGATCGGCACCGGTATCAGCTTTGAGACTTCTGACCTGTACGGAAATCCGGTAAAAAGCGCTGATCTTTTCGGAAAACAGAATGTGACAATGGTCAATCTTTGGGGAACCTTCTGCGGTTTCTGTATTTCGGAAATGCCCGAACTGGTCAAATTGAACAAAGAATTTGAAGCTAAAGGAGCCCAGATCGTCGGGATCGTTTATGACGCGGAAACCGATGATCTGATCGCGGAAGCCAAAGACATCGTCGAAGACATCAATATCGACTTTGTCAACCTGCTGCCGAATGACACCATCACAGCCATTTTCCAGGCGCAAAGCTTCCCCTGCTCCTATTTTGTCAACAGCAAGGGAGAAGTGCTCGGGGAACCGGTTCTTGGCGCTGATTTCGATAAATATCGGAATCTGGTCGATGAATATCTGGCAGCAGCTGAATAGACATCCGCAATTGAGAAATAACGTCAGGGCAGGTAAATTCCTGCCCTGATTTATATGCTGTG
>DAIMGK010000025.1:0-3859 GCA_036723985.1 Flexilinea sp. | reverse complement strand
TGCTGTGTTTATGATCGACCCCGTTCAATGCTGCCGCGTTTGCGGAATCTATCAGCAATATGGCCGGAAAAAAACACGGATCCTCACAGGTCCGTGTTTTACGTTTGGTTATTATTTTATCTGGTGGGGGAGCAGGAGGCGGTATCCTTTGCCCCGGATGGTCTGGAGGAGTTTCGGCCGTTTGGGATCCTCCTCGATGGCTTCTCTCAGCCAGCGGATGTGGACATCCAGCGTCCGCATATCATCGACATTATCTGTTTTCCAGACTTCCCGGTACAGATCTTCCCGGGGGACGATCTCTCCCTGGTTTTTGATGAGCAGTTCCAGGAGGGAGGAAACCCTCGGTGTCAGCGCGAAAGAATTCCCGTGCGCGAAGACGATCTGCATATCCGGATCGAATTTGATCGTTCCGGCATCGACGATGCTGTCACTCTGACTGTCGGCCAGGATCACATTGATACGGTTCATCAGCTTATGGAGCGTAAAAGGATGCATCAGTACAATATCCGCTTCCGAAGATAGCTTGCTCTTATCATATGTGTCATCAACGATCAGGATCACATGAAGCTTGGGGAACTTTTTCTTTAATGAACTGATGATCTGTTTTCCGCTGGTGTGCAGAGACGACGCATCCAGAACCGCGATGTCGGCAGGATGCTCGTTCATTTTTGCTACAGCGTTTACGCCATTCCTTGCCAGGTCGACATCATACCCCTTGCTTTGAAGGCTGAAGAAAAATGAAGGATGATCTGTCTGTTTCCCTTCAATCAGGATAATTCTTTTTTTTGCCGATGCCAACTTTCCACTCCGTAATTTTATTCTTTAACTTTTATTAAGA
Source organism: Flexilinea sp. (assembly GCA_036723985.1). GTDB lineage: Bacteria > Chloroflexota > Anaerolineae > Anaerolineales > Anaerolineaceae > Flexilinea. Next base: position 3,021 of record DAIMGK010000025.1, on the reverse strand, counting down.
TACCGGGCTGAAAAACACATTTTTTCAGCTATTTCTTATTGTTGCAATAACTATGCCAATAAGATTTATCCTTAAAATTTCTTAATTATCAGCGCCGTTTTTACGAGAAAAAATTAAATATTTAAGGTATGTTTTCACGGAAAGGTTAAGGAAACACTGATTAATGAAATCGGGGAAGGATCCGCATGAGACGCCCCACCGCCGAACGGAACCGTTCTCACGTCGGGAGGAGAATTAAAAAGTGTTTGTATATTTAAAGAAAAACAGCCTGAAAAATTATTTTTCAGGCTGTTTGACGGTAAAAAATTAAAGATTATTTAGGAATTGGTGATGTGGTGACAGTTCCCTTTTGTTTTGAAAACCTCTTCGGCTGTGTAAATGTGGTGACAGTTCCCTTCGGCTCAATTCTGAGCCTCCGGTAACCGTCCCCGAGAGCCTCCGGTAACCGTCTCCATCTGAACTCTGAACTTTCAGCTCTGTTCGTTCATATCGATCCTGTTTATGCTGTCCTCCGGTTTGATCCGCAGCGTGCTGTGAGGGGGCATGATCATCATCACCAGACCGATCCCCATCGCCATTTCACCGATCTCTACGCCCATCGATTGAAGCCGGCCGAAAAATATCAGCCCTGTCGTCGGATGTGAGCCGAAACCGATCACATCCGCCATACCGGAGAAGACCGCGATCAGCCATCCGGTAGCCAGCAGCCGCAGCCCGAAATCCGCTGTGATGGTCGTATATCCTTTCGGCCAAAAGCTCATCAGGCAGAAGTAACCGCTGAAACCGATCACACCCAGACCGACGAGGAATGTGGCTATCTGCACAAATCCGATCACCGGACTCCGGTCCAGGCCGAAAAACTCCGGTTTGGCTCCGAGGACTACCAGAAGAAAACCGTAGAAAGTCCCGAGCAGTCCGGTCTGGATCCTTTTCCGCGGATACAGTACCGGTACTTCCTCATTCTCATTTTCCGTTTCGTTGATCATTTCCTGTTCATTTTTCATTTCAAAGCCCTTTCCAGGATCCGCTGCCAGTTTCCATGGAAGATATTTTCGATATCCCCGGCACTGAAGCCGCGTTTTTCCAAAGTTTCCGCGAGCTTTGGCAGATCACTGATGTCATTCATTTCATACGGGATATCCGGATAGCCGAAACCGCCGTCGAAATCCGAGCCGATGGCTGCATGACGTGAACTGCCGGCCAGCTGGCAGATATGATCGATATGATCGGCAAGCGTATCCAGCGTGATCTGCCGTCGTGATCCTTCATCCGTGTATTTCCATTCCGCAGACAGGAAGAAATTGAACGGGATCACGCCCATCACACCGTCATGTTCGATCAGCATGCGGATCATCTCGTCGTTTAAATGCCGCTCGAAGGGAAAATCTCCCAGCAGCGCATTGCAGTTCGCGTGAGAAGCTGCTGCGATGCCGTCATAATAATTCAGGGCATCCATGGCACTGCGGTTTTTCATGTGGGAGATATCCAGGACCAAGCCGGTATCCGCCATTTTCCGGAGCAGTGTCCTGCCTTCCGCCGTCAGCTCATCCTTTGTCTCCGGCTCCCGGCTTCGGGTCCCGGCGCACCAGCGGCCGCCTGCCCATACCGGACCCACCAGACGGATCCCGCGGGCATAATACAGTTCCAGATCGTCAAAGCTCCGCAGCCCTTCCGTGCCTTCCAGCAGCCCGACCAGTCCGACAGGATGCTCATCGCCGGGATGCTCTGTCAGGATCCGGATAATGTCATCATAATCCTTCCGGGAGAAGATCCTGCGGAACATATCCGGATGTTTTTCCTGCAGCCGGTCATAGAAATCCAGCTGGGCACAAACCGCCCTGTGGTAATCATCCGGCGTAACATAGGTCGTCTCACCGTTTTTCTGCGAGGTGATTTCGGAGCCGGGCGGAGTTAAAAATATCGTCCCGAAGACGATCCCGATGCCGCCTTCCATCAGCTCGGGATATCCGATCGTCCCACCGAATTTTTCCGGTCCCTTGTAATATTTCCGGTTATCCTTCACGGTCCGGGTATAGTCAAAACCACCGTAAAGGCTTTCGTAAGCCAGATCTTCATGTGCGTCGATAATAAAATTAGCTGTCATACGCTTCATTATACTCCATAGTTCAGTCAATGATCATTAGTTATTCGTTGATGTTTGGCTGTTGGTGGCCAATCCTTTTATTGCTAAGACTTTTTTATTACGTTCTCATACGCCTTTCGGGGAAAAATATTCGATAACAGCGGATCCAAAAGATAGAAAGTCATTTTTCACAGGTTTCCCGGGGTCGGTTTCGCCTGACTCGCTTAGCGAGTCAGTGGAACCGACCCCACTGCCGTAACCGGACGTACGAACGGTGACGCCCCGAGGCGAAGCTCCAACCCCGAATCCAGATCGAGCGAACCTCACACCTCACTGAGCAGGATCACCAAGTTTTCGGAGATGTAAGCTTCGCGCAAGCCTGGGACAGAGGGGACGCTTCACGGTGTCCCGGCATCGGGACACCGCGAACTGTCCCCTCTGTCCCAAACCGCGGTGTATATCCAGCAGTGGATAATTAAAAAAACCTGTGACCAGTATGGAATTCCCGGATAGTTAAGGATGTTTTCCGGTGAAGGACGGCGAACATACAAGGCCGGTGTGGGACAATGGGGACAGTTCGCGTGTGCGATAAGCCTGCACTGTAAGGTGCGAGTTTCGCTCGGTTAATGCAGTGCAGGAGCTTGGGACACACGTGAACCGTCCCCGTTGTCCCAAATGATCCCGGGGTCGGTTTCGCCTGACTCGCTTAGCGAGTCAGTGGAACCGACCCCACTGCTGTTGCCGGACGTATGAACGATGACGGTTCACCCCTGTCCCGGAGAATTGTCATATTAATTTTAGAAAAATATTGCTAAACTCTTGACAGAACAAAATTTCTGCGTTATTATAGAACAAGATTCAGGGAGATGGTCTCGTGAGTCATCAAATCAGGAAAGAAAGGAGGTACGTGCGGAATGGAAGAATTGAACAATGAGATC